>DASZKZ010000082.1:0-2618 GCA_035552595.1 Candidatus Dormiibacterota bacterium | reverse complement strand
GACAGCTGAACGCGTCCCCCGGTCGCGACCGAGGCCCCTGCGCGCGAAGCTACCCCGCCGCCCCTGCCTCGACCGCCTCATCGCGCGGTGACGGTGTCAACCCGGCGGCGCGCCCGCGCATCTCGAACTGCATGGCCATCTTCCGCGATGCCTCGTCGATCATCTCGTCACCGAGCATCACCGCGCCGCGCCTGTCCACCTCGGTGGCATGGCGGTACGCCTCGAGGATCTCCACCGCCTTGTCGAAGTCCGACTGCGCGGGCGTGAACACCTCGTTGCAGGGCTCGATCTGGCCGGGATGGAGCACCCACTTGCCGTCGTAGCCGAGCGCGGCGGCGCGGCCGGCGGCGTCGCGGAAGCCATCGATGTCGCGGATCAGAAGGTACGGCCCGTCGATCACCTGGATGCCGGCGGCACGCGCGGCCACGGCCAGCTTGAAGAGCACGTAGTGAAAGATGTCGCCCGGGTAGTTGTAGGTGTTGGCGACCGTCAGGTTGGGGAACTGCATGGCGGCGGAGAAGTCGGCGGGGCCGTAGGTGATGGTCTCGACGCGCTTGCTGGCAACGGCGATCGCCTCGGCGTTCATGAGGCCCTGCGCGTCCTCCACCTGGGCCTCGATGCCGATCCTGCCCACCTCCAGCCCCAGCGCCTGTTCGAGGCTGCCCAGAGCGCGGTCGACGAAGGCGATGTCACCGGCGTTCTGCACCTTGGGGACCATGATGCAGTCGAGCACCTCGCCCGCCCCGCTGACCACCTCGCGGATGTCGTCGAGCGCGAACTGGCCGGTCACCTGGTTGATGCGCACCACCCGCACCTTGCCCTGCCAATCGTGGGTGCGCAGGGCCTCGACGACCTTGCCGCGGGCCGCCGGCTTCTCCAGGGGCGCGCAGGCGTCCTCGAGGTCGAGGAACACCTCGTCGGCGGCGGAGGCCGCGGCCTTCTCCATCATCCGGGGGTTGCTGCCCGGGCACGCCAGCACCGAGCGACGGAGGCGCACGGGCATCGGCGCCATCCCTCCCTCAGGCGCCGGCGGGGGACGGGTCGTCGCCCCCCGCCGCTGGCGGCGACCGGTCCGGGGGCGGCTCGGGCTTGTCTCCTGACCCCTCCGCCCGGGGCGGATGGGGGCGGTCGTCATAGGACTCGCTGGCCGGGTTGGACGGCGCCGTGGTGCCGAAGCCGGGGATCTCGCCGCCGCCTCCAGGGCCTCCGGGGCCGCCGGAGCCGTCGGTCGGGGCCATCGGGAAGCCGAGACCGCTGAACAGCTTGGCCAGCTCGTCCGGCCCACCCAGGTCCTCCTGGACGCGCTCCATCATGCGCATCAGCAGCTCCTGGATCTGGGGATCGCCGGCAAGCTTCTCCTGGACGCCGCCGAGCTGGCCGATGAGATCCCTGACCGCCGCCTCCTGGGCCACCTGCATGAGCACGGGCTGGCTGGACGCCGCGACCACGGTCTGCGACTGCTCGCGGAGGATCTCGAACCCGCGGCAGGCCAGACAGGTGCCCTGGTGCTGGCAGCGGCAGAGCTGGTTCTTGAGGCGGTCGAGCTCACGGTGCAACCCGCTGAGGTCGACGCCCCCGGCTTCTTCGGCCATGTGCTGATCCTAGCGAGGCGTGGCCGCCGACACGCTTTCAGCGGTTGCCGTCGCCTCCGCCACCAGACCGCCTTCCAATGGCGACCCACCACGGCGATCCGGCCGGCCGGGCCAGGCCGGCAGCTCCTCAGCCGCATATCTCGACTTGGCGAAGAGCAGCTGCACGTCGGTGATGCGCCTCTCGGTGAACGACGCCTCGCACATGCAGAGGTAGAGCAACCAGGAGCGGCGGAAGCGCTCGTCGAAGCGGGGGTGGAGACGGCCGCCGTTGCGCACCAGGTTCTCCCTCCAGGCGGCGAGCGTGAGCGGGTATCCCGCGGTGATGTCCTCGAGGTTGGTGAGGCGGAGGTCGCCGGTCCTGCCGGCCGCGGCCACCATCGATTCCACGGATGGGCAGAAGCCCCCGGGAAAGATCTGGGTGTTGAGGAAGTGCGAGGTGCCTCGGGTGGCCAGCAACGAGCGGTGCGTCTGGCAGATCGCCTGGATGGCGGCCAGGCCGTCCTCGGTGAGCAGCCGGCTGCAGGCGGCGAAGTACCCATCGTAGGAGCGCCACCCGATGGCCTCGATCATCTCCACGGAGACCAGCTTGGTGAACCTGCCGTGGAGATCGCGATAGTCCTCGAGGAGGACGGTGACGCGGTCGTCGAGACCGTGCCTGTGGACGCGCTCCACGGCCAGCCGGTGCTGCTCCTGGCTGATGGTGGTGGTGGTGACCCGGCAGCCGTACGTCTGCGCGGCATGCACGGCGAAGGCGCCCCAGCCGGTGCCGATCTCGACCAGGTGATCGGCGGGACCGAGCTGCAACTTGCGGCAGAGCCTGTCGATCTTGGCCATCGACGCCTCGCGCAGCGAGGTGTTCGCCGTCTCGAAGATCCCAGCCGAGTACGACATGGTCTCGTCGAGCATCAGCTCGAAGAGGTCGTTGCCGATGTCGTAGTGCTGGGCGATGTTGTCGCGGCTGCTACCGCGCGTGGTGCGGTGCAGCCACTCGCCGGCGCTGCGCAGCGGGCGGAGCAGCGGGGCCAC
>DASZKZ010000081.1:0-40420 GCA_035552595.1 Candidatus Dormiibacterota bacterium | reverse complement strand
GGCGGCAACAGCAACTGGCACGACAGCGTGGCGCGCGCGCAGCGCTGCCAGGCCAAGGGCATCAGCTTCATCGACGCCGGCACCAGCGGCGGCATCTGGGGGCTGACGGTGGGCTACTGCCTCATGGTCGGTGGGGACACGGAGGCGGTGGAACGGCTGCGGCCCATCTTCGAGACCCTCGCTCCCAAGGACGGATTCCTGCACGTCGGCGCGGCCGGCAGCGGGCACTACGTCAAGATGGTCCACAACGGCATCGAGTACGGGATGCTCCAGGCGTACGCAGAGGGCTTCGACATCCTCCACTCGTCGGAGGCGTTCCCCTCCCTCGACCTGCACGGCATCGCCCATCTCTGGAACCAGGGCAGCGTGGTGCGATCTTGGCTGCTCGACCTCGCCGAGCGGGCCTTCGAGAGGGATCCGCAGCTGAGCCAGCTGCGCGGCTGGGTCGAGGATTCGGGTGAGGGGCGCTGGACCATCGACGAGGCCATGAACCTCTCTGTGCCTGCGCCGGTGCTGGTGCTGTCGCTGATGGCCCGCTACCAATCGCGGCGCCCCGACGGTTTCGGCGACAAGGTGATCGCGGCCCTGCGCAACGAGTTCGGCGGACACCCGGTGAAGGCCGAGGCCGAACTCCCCTCCGCATCGCCGCCGCCGTGACCGAGACCGCGGTCGACGAGGCGGCCGTCCAGTCCAACCCTCTCAGCGAGGGCCTCCGCCAGGGACGCATCCCGCTGCCGTGCGTGGTGGTCATCTTCGGCGCCACCGGCGACCTCACCAAGCGCAAGCTGGTACCCGCGCTCTACGCGCTGGCGGCCGACGGGCTGCTGCCCCCCGGATTCAGCATCGTCGGCGCCGGCCGCACCGAGCAGTCGACCGAGGAGTTCCGCGCGGCCATGCGCGAGGACGTGCAACGATACGGCCGCGTGCCCCTGCGTGAGGACGTGTGGAACGTGTTCGCCGCCGGGCTGCGCTACTGCTGGTACGACTTGGACGCCCCCGACGGGCTCCACGCCCTCCACCAGACCCTGGAGGAGCTCGACCGCGAGCGCGGCACCGCCGGCAATCGCATCTTCTATTTCTCGATCCCGCCGAGTGGCTTCGCCCCTCTGGCCGGGCGCCTCGGCGAGGAGGGGCTCTCGCGCGCGCAGGGTGACGGCTTCCGGCGCATGGTCGTGGAGAAACCGTTCGGGCACAACCTGGAGAGCGCCCGCGATCTCAACAGCAAGCTGCACATGGCCTTCAGCGAGGAGCAGATCTACCGCATCGATCACTACCTCGGCAAGGAGACCGTGCAGAACCTCCTCGTCTTCCGATTCGCCAACGGCATCTTCGAACCGCTGTGGAACCGCCAGTACATCGATCATGTGCAGATCACCGTCGCCGAGAACATCGGCGTCGAGGGCCGGGGCGCGTACTACGAGGAGTCCGGAGCGCTCCGCGACATCATCCAGAACCACGTGATGCAGCTCATGGCCATCGTGGGCATGGAGGCACCGAGCAACTTCCGCGCCGAGACCGTCCGCGACGAGAAGGTGAAGCTGCTCCAGGCCGTCCGGCCCATCCATCCCGACGATGCGCTCTCGCATACCGTGCGCGGCCAGTACGGCGCCGGATGGATCGACGGTGAGACGGTCCCCGGCTACCGCGACGAGCCCGGCGTGGCCCCTGACTCGCTGCGCGAGACCTTCGTCGCCATGAAGGTGGACATCGACAACTGGCGCTGGGCGGGCACCCCGTTCTACCTGCGCACCGGCAAGCGCCTTCCCAAACGGGCCACGGAGATCGCCATCCAGTTCCGGCGCGTGCCCCACTCCCCCTTTGGCGGCAACACCCCCACACCGGCGGGGAGCCTTCCCGCCGACAGCATCGACCCCAACCTCCTGGTGTTGCGCATCCAGCCGGACGAGGGCATCACGCTGCGCTTCAGCGCCAAGATCCCCGGACAGTCGATGCGGATTCGCACGGTCAACATGGACTTCCTCTATGGAAGCGCGTTCCTCAAGGAGTCCCCGGAGGCGTACGAGCGTCTCCTGCTCGACTGCATGCTCGGTGACACCACCCTCTTCGCCCGCGAGGACGAGGTGGAGGAGGCGTGGCGCTTCTGCACCGCCATCCTCGACGGCTGGCGCGCCCATCCCCCCGACCCCAACGAGTTCCCCAACTACGAGGCGGGCTCCTGGGGCCCGCAGAGCGCCCGGGAGTTCCTGGCTCGTGACGGCCGGCAGTGGCGCCGCCTCTGAGATGCTGACGGCCAGCACGCCGCTGCAGGTGTCGCACGCCAGCGGATTGCACGCGGTCAATCGCGTCCTCGCCGAGATGCACCGCGAGATGCTGCGCAGCGGGGGCATCGAGGGCGCGGCCGTGCGGCTCTCGGTGCTCAACCTGGTGGCCGCCTGTGTCGATGTCGAGAGCGCGGACATGGCCTCCCAGGCGGTGGGACGGCTCGGCGCCAAGCACCCTGCGCGGGCGATCATCATCGTCGCCACCCCCGACGGCCGGGACCAGATCGAGGCGGACCTCTCGCTGCAGTGCTCGGCCACCGACAGTGGACAGGTGTGCGCCGAGCAGGTCCGTCTTCACGTCGGCGGCGAGGTCGCGTACCACCTCGCCAGCGTGGTCACCCCATTGCTGGTCCCGGACATCCCCGTCTACCTGTGGCTGGTCGGCGCTCCCCCACTGCGGCAGGCTTTCGGGCAGGACGCGGTGGCGATCTCGGAGCGCGTGATCATCGACAGCGGCGAATACCACGACGCGGGCACTCTGCGGACGCTCTCCGAGGAGCTCGTCCGGGTCGGCAACGCCATCGCCATCTCCGACGTGGCGTGGGAGCGCACCCGCATGTGGCGCGAGCTGATCGCCCAGTCCTTCGACGGTGAGGATGTGCGTCCCTTCGTCCACGGCATCACCCGCGTCGACCTCGAATGCGGCGGCGACCACGTCTCGGCACAGACCTGGCTGATCGCGGGCTGGCTGGCCAGCCGCCTCGGCTGGGCCGCGTCGCCACGGCAACCGGAAGTGGTGGCGGCGTTCCGGGCGACCGCGGAGGTCGCCGACCGCGATCTCATCCGTGCCGCCCTGCGCTGCCACGTCGACGGCCACCAGGCTCTGGTGACGCTGGAGCGCCGGGGGTCGGCGCTGTACAGCGTCATCGATGTCGACGGCGGGATCACCGCGGAGCGCGCCGTGCCCATCACCGAGCCGGACACGGTCGACCTGGTGGGGAGGCTGCTCGAGGTCAGCGGCGAGGACCCGGTGTACCGTGACGCGTTGCGCAGCGCGGCCGTCCTCTCCTCAGCGCGCTGATGAGCGTCGCCGAGCTCCCCGGTGAGGCTCGCGTCCTGACCGATCCGATCGCCACCGCGACAGCGGTGGCCCAATGGATCTCGGAGCGCTGCGGCCAGGCCGAGGTCTTCCGGATCGCCACCTCCGGAGGGAGCACGCCGCGTTTTCTCTACGAGGCCCTGGCCTCTTCGACGTTCCGCGACGGCATCGAGTGGTCCAGCTGGCATGTCTTCTTCGGCGATGAGCGCGCCGTTGCTCCCGACCACCCCCAGAGCAACTACCGCCTGGTCCACGACACGTTGCTGGACAAGGTCGCCATCCCGGCCGGGCAGGTTCACCGCATGGAGGCGGAACGCCCGGATCTCGACTCGGCCGCCGCCGAATACGCGCAGCTGCTCGAGACCGAATCGGGCGCTCCGCCGCGACTCGACGTGGTGCTGCTCGGGCTCGGCAACGATGGCCACACAGCCTCCCTCTTCCCCGGCAGCGCCGCCCTCGAGGTCACCTCGACATGGGCCACACGCGGCCGGGCGCCGGTTCCCCCGGCCGACCGCATCACGCTGACGCTGCCCACCCTCAACGCCGCGGCGCACGTCGCCTTCCTGGTCACGGGCGCCGCCAAGGCAGACGCCCTGCGCGGGGTCGTCAACGGCACCGTGCCGGCGGCGCGGGTGCAGCCGAGCCACGGCCAGTTACTCTGGTTCCTCGACGCCGCCGCGGCTCGCGCAGCCGGCTGACACCGACGGTGGCGCTGCTGGTGGGCACCTCGGGCTGGCAGTACGCGTCGTGGCGCGGCCGCTTCTATCCGCGCGGCGTGCCGCAGCGCGCCTGGCTGCAGCACTACGCCCGCCGCTTCGCCTGCGTGGAGGTCAACAACACCTTCTATCACCTGCCCGCCACCGAGACCTTCGCGCGCTGGAGCGAGGAGACGCCGGCGGACTTTCGCTTCGTGCTCAAGCTCTCCCGCTATCTGACCCACGTGCGGCGGCTGAGCGACCCCCAGGACCCGGTGCAGCTGTTCCTCGACCGCGCCCACCCGCTCGCCGGCAAGATCAGCGCGCTGCTCCTCCAATTGCCCCCGACGATGGGCTGCGACGTGGAGCGGTTGGACACCGTCCTGGCGGCGTTCCCGCGCGGCCGGCGCATCGCCGTGGAGTTCCGGCACCCCAGCTGGTACACCGATGACGTCGCCGCCTGCCTGCGCGCTCACAACGCGGCGCTCTGCCTCACCGACCGCGGCGGGCGTCCGCTGCAGCCGCTGTGGCGCACCGCGACATGGGGCTTCGTCCGCCTCCATGAGGGCCGGGCCGCGCCGAGCCCCTGCTACGGCGATCGGGCGCTGCGCAGCTGGGCGGCGCGCGTTTCCCAGCTCTGGCACGACGGCGAGGACGTGTACGTGTTCTTCAACAACGACCACCGCGGGTGCGCGGTCCGCGACGCGGTGCGCTTCGCCGGCCACGCTGCGAGGACGGGACTGCACCCCAGCCGGGTGCCCCCGCTCGGCGAGGCTCCGGTCGGCTGACCGTCATCCAGCTGCTTGATGGCGCGGTGATCCTCGCGCAGCAGCGCGATCCCATCCTGTGCGGGCATGGGGAACTCCCTCCGTGAACAGCTTGTCGATGTGTCGAGGCTGTGTCGGCCGGCGCTCGGCCGCTGCGCTGCAACGATGCTAGGGGGTGTACCGGTGCGCGTCAGCCGGCGGCCGGTGCCGCGGGCAGCTCGAGGCGGAAGACGCTGCCCCGCCCGGGAACACTGCTCTCGATGCGCAGCGAGCCGCCGCATGCCTCGGCGAGCACGCGGCCGACGTGGAGGCCGAAGCCGGTGCCCGGGATCTTGTGGTCGATGCGGAAGAAGCGGTCGAAGATGCGCGATTGCAGCTCCGCCCTGATGCCGACGCCGTGATCCTCGACGCGAATCGCCGGAGGTTGCGATCGATCGATCGACAGGCGCACCCACGGTGAGGTGCCGCCGTAGCTGATGGCGTTGTTGACGAGGTTGTCGACGATGCGGTCGACATGGAAGACGTCGCCCGAGACGGGCACGGGCTCGGCGTCCGGCGCGGTCTCGATGATGGCGCCGGCCAGTCCCGCGCGTGCCTCGCTGCGCAGCGCCGCTCTGGAGATGACCTCGTTGAGATCGAGGGTTTCGATCGTCGCCGGGATGGCGCCGCTCTCCAGTCGGGCGGCAAGCAGGATGTCGTCGACCAGTCGGTGGGTCTCGTGGAGCTTGCCGGCGATCAGGTCCATCGGCTTCTGCCATGCCGCCGGGCCGTCGCCGAAGGTTCCGCCACGGAGCAGGTCGACGTACCCCGAGAGCACCGTGAGTGGAGCGCGCAGATCGTGCACGATGAGGTTGAGGAACGACGACATCGCCTGCGACGCCGCCTGTGCGTCCGCGTAGAGGCGGGAGTTGCGCAGCGCCACCAGGGCGACGTGCCCGAGCAGCTGCAGGGTGATGGAATCGTCGTGGATGAAGGGGCGCGGCTGGCGCCGGAACGCGGCCATGAAGCGGGTCCCGCTCTCATCGACGCGAATGGGCAGGATCAGGGCGTGGCAGACGTCGCCGAACGCCTCCCTGGCCCCCTCGGGCATGCGCTCGCACGCCTCGCTGTCGCCCACCACGACCTCTCCCGAGCGCAGCGCCTGCTGGAAGAGCGGCAGGTCGGCGACGGGCGCGCGCCAGTCGGACAGGACCGCCCGGTCGAGGTCGTGGACCCCTTCCGTGACCAGCTCCTCGCCCTCGAGCCGCAGCAGCACAGCGCGGTCGGCCTCCAGCGACCGGCAGGTGCTCTGCAGAACCCGCGGGACGATCTCCTCGGCGTCGAGTGAGCCCATCAGGTCCACGGCGGCGTTCACGGTGCGGTGGAGGCGGCGCGCGCGTCCCGCCCAATCCTGGGCCGGCGCTGCGCCCAACAGCGCCAGGGCCACCAGCGACGTGTAGTTCTCCAGGAAGGCGCACTCCTCGACGGAGAGAGTGCCGGGACGACCACGGATCAGCAGGAGCGCGCCCAGAGAGGTCGGCTCCCCATCGCCTCGCTCTCCGATGCGGAGCGGCGCCGCGAGCAGCTGCTCGCCCGGTCGAACGCCCAGCGCGCGGGCCAGGTTGCTGACGTCGTCCCCGATCGGGCGGGCGATGTCGATCCCGGCGAGCGCCTGAGCCACCGGCGAGTGGGCGAACTGCCACTGCGAGCCCGCTGCCACCGTGCCGGTCTGGCCGGCCACCCCGGCGACGCGAAGCGCGTCATCGCCATCGATGAGGCAGAGAGCGCACCCGCGAACCGAGTCGATGAGCGCGTGGCGGGCGAGCATGGCCGCCAGGGAGTCGCTGTCCTCGGGGGCGCCGCGTTCGTCCCGGAGCGCTGCGAGCAGGTCCAGAAGGGCCCCGTCGAGCGCCGTATCAGCGTCAATCCCCGGAGTGGCGCGGGAGCTCATCTACCTACCATTAGGACACTAACCTTAGGCTACTAGACCTATACCGATCTTTGCGGCACCGCGTCCGCCACCCGCAGGCCCTCGCCTGAGGGTGCTGGCGCCGCCCATCGAGTAGGCTCGGTTGGTGCCGCGCTCGACTTGGCCGGGTTGTCCCGACGCCATCTGCATCGCTCCCAGCCTCCTGGGCGCCAACTTCGCGTTTCTTGCTGACGCGGTCCACGCGCTTGACGGGAGTGGCGCGGAGCGTCTCCACGTCGACGTGATGGATGGAAGCTTCGTTCCCAACTTCACCTTCGGCGTCGACACCGTCCGATCGCTCCGCCGCGAGACCGCTCTCCCGCTCGAGCTCCACCTCATGATCCGCGAGCCGGAGCGACACCTCGAGACCTTCGCCGCCGCCGGGGCGGACGGCATCACGGTGCACCAGGAGGTGTCGCCGCACCTCCACCGCACCCTGTCGGCGATCCGCGCGCTCGACTGCCGGGCAGGAGCGGCGATCAACCCCAGCACCCCGGTCACCGTGCTGTACGAGGTCCTGGAGATCTGCGATCTCGCCCTGGTGATGACCATCGACCCGGGCTTCGGCGGACAGCGGCTCATCCCCCGCACCCTCGAGAAGGTCTCCCAGCTGCGCGCCGAGATCGACAGCCGGCGGCTGGTCACCGAGCTCGAGGTGGATGGCGGCGTCGACGCTGCGACCGCCTCCGCCTGCGCGGCGGCGGGAGCGACGGTGCTGGTGGCCGGAACCGCGGTCTTCGGCCACCGCGGCGGTCCCGCCGCCGGCGTTCGCGCCCTGCTCGCTGCCGCGCCGTCGCTGCCGCCGGCCGCGGTCGCGCCGCCATGACGGAGACGGCAGCCCGGGTCACCCCGCTCATCGACGGAAGCGCCGAGCTGACCCGCGCCGCGGAGGACCTGGCGGCGCGGCTTCCCGCCCCGATGGCGGCCTTCGCGCGCATCGCGTACAACTACCGCTGGTCGTGGACGCCGGGAGGCAACGAGGTCTTCACGGCCATCGACCCCCTCAGCTGGGATCGCAGCAACCGCAATCCTGTGCGGCTGCTGCTGGACGCATCCTCGGCGGCGCTGGAGCGGGCGGCGTCGGATGCTCGTCTCATGGACCAGGCCGAGGCCGTCCTCGCCACCATCGAGTCCGACAGGGCCCGTCCGCCCCTTCCCGGACGCGCGTCGGCGCAGCGGCCGGTGGCCTTCCTCTGCGCCGAGTTCGCGGTGCACTCCTCGCTGCCCATCTATGCGGGGGGCCTGGGGGTGCTGGCCGGCGACATCCTCAAGGAGGCGAGCGACCTGGCCGTCCCCCTGGTCGCCGTCGGGCTGCTCTACCGCCAGGGCTACTTCCTGCAGCGCATGGACCGCACCGGGTACCAGCACGAATACTGGATCCCCCTCGACGCCGACCGCGTTCCTGCCGTTCTTGTCCGCAACGCGCAGGGGGAGCCGCTGACCATCAGCGTCCCATTGCGCGGGCGCCGCCTGACCGTGCAGGTCTGGCGCGTCCAGGTGGGACGTGTGCCTCTCTTCCTGCTCGACGCGGACCGGCGCGAGAACTCCAGAACGGATCGCTGGATCACCGCTCGCCTCTATGAGAGCGACCGGGCCATCCGCCTCGCCCAGTACGCGCTTCTCGGCATCGGATCGATGCGGGCGCTGGAGGCCATGGGCATGGACCCGGTGGTGGTCCACCTCAACGAGGGCCATGCGGGACTGGCGCCCCTGGAGCTCGCGCGCCGCGACATCGTCGCCGGCGCCGATCGTCACACCGCCTTCGCGGCCGCGCGGGAGCGCACCGTGTTCACCACCCACACGCCTGTCGCCGCCGGCAACGAGGGCTACGACACCGCTGAGATCGCCGAGGTGATGGGCGACTTTCCCGCCGAGATCGGCATGGACTTCAACAGCTTCCTGCAACTCGGCCGCACCCGGCCGGAGAACCCCCACGAGCCGTTCGTGATGACGCCTCTGGGCATCAAGATGAGCCGCTCCGCCAACGCGGTGAGCCGCCGTCATGGCGAGGTGGCACGGCAGATGTGGCAGCCTCTCTTCCCGGAGCGCCCCGTCGACACGGTGCCCATCGGGCATGTCACCAACGGCGTGCATGTGCCCACCTGGATGGCGCCGGCGACGCGGACGCTGCTCGACCGCCACCTGGCGGACGGCTGGATCACGCGAGCCGCGGATCCGCAGACCTGGGCGGCGGTCGAGGACATCCCCGACGCCGAGCTCTGGGCGCTGCGCTGCCGGCTGCGGGCGGAGTTCGTCGAGTACGTGCGCGACCGAGCCGTGGCCACGCGCCTGGCGCGCAGCGAGGACCGCGAGATGGTGGCGGCCGCCGAGCGCGGGTTCAGCGCCGATGCGCTGACCATCGGCTTCGCCCGCCGCCTGGCCACCTACAAGCGCCTCTACCTGCTCACCCTGGAGCCGCAGCGGGTGGCCAGGTTGATCGCCGACCCGTTGCGCCCCATGCAGCTGATCCTGGCGGGCAAGGCCCACCCCAACGATGAGGAGGGAAAGCGCTCGGCGCAGGGGCTCTTCTCGTTCAAGGAGCTGGCCAACGCCGCCGAGCGGGTGGCCTTTCTCGACAACTACGACCTGGACATCGCCTCCCACCTGGTGGCGGGGTGCGACCTCTGGGTCAATCTCCCCCGTCCGCCGCTCGAGGCGAGCGGCACCAGCGGCATGAAGTCTGTGCTCAACGGCGGCCTCAACCTCTCGATCCTCGACGGTTGGTGGGAGGAGGCCTTCGATGGCGCCAACGGATGGGGCATCCCCGGGGACGCCGTGTACGACCCCAGCGTGCAGGACTCACGAGATGCCGCCGCCTTCTACGATCTCCTCGAGCACGAGGTGGTACCGCTCTTCTACGACCGCGATGCCGATGGCATCCCGCACGGCTGGGTGCGCCGCATCAAGCGCTCGCTGCGCACCAACGGTCCGCGCTTCTCGGCCACGCGCATGGTGCAGGACTACGTCGAGAGCGCGTATCTGCTGCACCCTGCGAGCGCCGACCGTTAACCCTCGTGGCACAGGTGCGGTGCTCGGGCATCGGCCCGCGACACGCCTAGAATCCGGGCGGTGGAGTACTCCGACAGCATTCTCGACCTGGTCGGCAACACGCCCCTGGTGCGGCTCCGGGCTCTGACCCGGGGGGTGGGGGCCACCGTTCTGGCCAAGCTCGAGCAGCTCAACCCGGGTGGAAGCGTCAAGGACCGCATCGCCCTGGGCATGGTCGAGGAGGCGGAGCGGGGAGGCCAGCTCCGCCGCGGCGGCACCATCATCGAGCCCACCTCGGGGAACACCGGCCATGGTCTGGCCATGGTGGCCGCCATCAAGGGCTACAAGATGATCTTCGTCATGCCCGACAAGATGTCGGCGGAGAAGATCAGCTTGCTCAGGGCGTACGGCGCCGACGTGGTGGTCTGCCCCACCAACGTCGATCGCGACTCGCCGCAGTCGTACTACTCGGTCGCCGATCGGCTGGCGCGCGAGATTCCCGGCGCGTATCAGCCCAACCAGTACTTCAACGCCAAGAACCCCGAGGCGCACTACCAGACCACAGGTCCGGAGCTGTGGCGCCAGACCGAGGGGCGCATCAGCGTCTTCGTCGCCGGGGTGGGCACCGGCGGCACCATCAGCGGGACGGGGCGCTATCTGAAGGAGCAGAGCCCGGCCGTGCAGGTGGTCGGCGCCGATCCGGAGGGCTCGATCTTCTCGGGCCCGATCGCCCCCTACAAGATCGAGGGAGTGGGCGAGGACTTCTGGCCAGGCACGTTCGACCCAGCGGTGGTCGACCGCATCATCCAGGTCACCGACCGTGAGGCGTTCGTAGCGTCGCGCCGGCTGGCACGCGAGGAGGGGATCCTGGTGGGAGGCTCCGCGGGCATGGCCCTGCACGCCGCTCTGGTGGTGGCCGCGGACACCGACCCCGAGGGGGTCATCGTGGTTCTCCTCCCCGATACCGGGCGCAACTACCTGAGCAAATTCTTCTCCGACGAGTGGATGCGCCAGAACGGCTTTCTCGACCGGCTCGGACCGGCTCGCGTCCGCGAGGTGCTGGCCGCGCACGCCACCGACGGGACCGTCCCGTCGCTGGTGGCGGTGGAGGTCGGCAAGACGGTGGGCGAGGCGATCGACCTCATGCAGCGCTACAACATCTCCCAGCTCCCGGTCGTGGAGGGCACCGACGGCGACAGGACGGTGGTGGGCAGCATCGCCGAGCGCACCTTGCTCGACCGTGTCTACCGCGACCCCGCCGTGGTGACCGCGTCCGTCTCGGCGGCCATGGATCCGCCGTTCACGTCGGTGGCAGCCGACGCGCCCCTGGATGAGGCCTTCGCCCCACTGCTCAAGGGCGAGGCGGCGGTGACCATCATCGACGCCGACCGCCCCGTCGGGGTGATCACCCGGGCCGACCTGCTCGAATACGTCGCCCACCACCGCTGAGATGACCGCAGAACGAGCCGGATTCGCCACCCGTGCCATCCACGTGGGACAGGGCCCCGACGCGGCCACCGGCGCTGTGGTTCAGCCCATCCACCTGGCCACCACCTTCGCGCAGGAGGGCATCGGACGGCACGGTGGCTTCGAGTACACGCGCAGCAACAACCCCACCCGCGAGCAGCTGGAGACCTGCCTGGCGTCACTCGAAGGCGGCCGCCATGGGCTGGCCTTCGCGTCCGGCCTGGCCGCGACCACCACCGCCCTGTTGCTGCTCGACCCCGGTGACCACGTCGTCTACATGGAGGACGCCTACGGCGGAACCTACCGCCTCTTCGACAAGGTGATGCGGCGCTATGGGCTGAGGTTCAGCGCCGTCGACGCCACCGTCCCCGGCGCCATCGAGGCGGCCCTCATCGATCGCACCCGGCTGGTCTGGATGGAGAGCCCCACCAACCCGCTGCTGCGCGTCGTCGACATCGCCGCCGCCGCCGCGGTGGCCCACCAACACGGCGCCAGCCTGGCGGTGGACAGCACCTTCGCGACGCCGTACATCCAGCGCCCGCTCGAGCTCGGTGCCGACATCGTCATGCACAGCTCCACCAAGTACCTGGGCGGACACAGTGACGTCCTCGGCGGCTGCCTGATCACCTCCGACGACGGGCTCGCGGAACGCCTGCGCTTCCACCAGAACGCGGTCGGCGCCGTCCCCTCACCCTTCGACTGCTGGCTGCTGCTGCGCGGGCTCAAGACGCTCGCCCTTCGCGTGCAGAGGCACAGCGACAACGCGCTCGCCGTCGCCCGTCACCTCGAGGCCCACCCCGCGGTGGGGGCCGTCCACCATCCCGGGCTGGAATCACATCCACAACACCAGCTGGCGCTGCGCCAGATGGGCGGGGTCTTCGGGGGGATGGTGTCCTTCGAGCTCGCCGACGCGACCACCGCGGTGCGCGTGCTGGAGGGGCTGCGACTGTTCACACTCGCCGAGTCGCTCGGGGCGGTGGAATCCCTCGCCGAGCACCCCGGCCTGATGACCCACACCTCGGTGCCGTTGGAGGAACGCCGCAGGATCGGGCTCGCCGAGGGGCTGCTCAGGCTCTCGGTGGGAATCGAGGATCTCGACGACCTCCTCGCCGACCTCGACCAGGCGCTGCAACGAGCCGGGTGAGAAAGACGGATCCGGTCGCCGGGACGATAGGCTAGCCCCGTGACTCCTGACGATCTGCTGCGCTCCGAGGCCGAGGAGCGCTTCGCGCTGATCTCCGGCCTGACCTACGACGTCGAGCTCGACCTCACCGGCGGCCCCGCCTCGCCCACGTTCCGGAGCATCGCCGACATCGAGTTCTCCGCCACCGACGGCGCCTCGACCTTTCTCAACCTGGAGGCCGCCGCCGTCCGCGAGATCGTCCTCAACGGCAGCACCGTCGATGCCGCGGCCTTCTCCGGCAACCGCATCGCCATCTCCGGCCTGGCCGGCCACAACCACCTCCGCGTGGTCGCCGACTGCCGCTACTCGCACACGGGGATGGGCCTGCATCGCGTCGTCGACCCCGCCGACAGCAACGTCTACCTCTACACCCAGTGCGAGCCCTTCGAGGCGCACCGCGTCTTCGCGTGCTTTGACCAGCCCGACCTCAAGGCACGCTTCACACTGCACGTGACCGCCCCATCCGCATGGACGGTGGTGAGCAATGCGCCGGTGGACCGCAGCGAGGATGCGGGCGAACAGCCGGCGGCCACCCTCATCCACTTCAGCGAGTCGCCGGTGATGTCCAGCTACCTGGTCGCCATCGTGGCCGGGCCGTACGCCCGGGTCACCGACGCGCACCAGGGCATCGAGCTCAACCTCTACTGCCGCCAGTCGCTGCGCCGCTACCTCGATGACGCGGAGATCTTCGAGATCACCAAGCAGGGGCTGACCCACTTCGCCGATCGCTTCAAGACACCGTATCCGTTCGGCGCCAAGTACGACCAGCTGTTCGTGCCCGAGTTCAACGCGGGCGCCATGGAGAACGTCGCCTGTGTCACGTTCAACGAGGAGAGCACCATCTACCGCGGCGCCGTGCCGGCCACCGTGCTGGCGTGGCGGGCGGGAACCATCCTCCACGAGATGGCGCACATGTGGTTCGGCGACCTGGTGACGATGCGCTGGTGGGACGACCTCTGGCTCAACGAGAGCTTCGCCACCTACATGGGCAACGACGCCCAGGCCTCGGCCACCAAGTACACCAGCGCCTGGGTCGACTTTGCCAACGGCGACAAGTCCTGGGCCGCGCAACAGGACCAGCTGCCCACCACCCATCCCATCGCAGCCGACGTGCCGGATGTGAGCACCGGCCGCCTCAACTTCGATGGCATCAGCTACGCCAAGGGCGCGTCGGTCCTGCGCCAGCTGGTCGCCTGGGTGGGCGAGGATGCCTTCTTCGGAGGGGTGCGCGACTACTTCGCGGAGCATCAATGGGCCAACGCCACGCTGCGAGACTTCCTGGCCCCGCTGGAACGGCACTCGGGCAGAGACCTGGCGGCGTGGACGCGCGAGTGGCTGCAGACCGCCGGGATGAACGTCCTCCGGGCCGAGATCTCCACCACCGCCGACGGCATGATCGACAGCTGCGCCCTCATCCAGGAGGCGGCCAACGCCTCCTTCCCGACGCTTCGCTCGCACCGCGTCGGGGTGGGCCTGTACGACCTCGACGACGACGGTCGGCTGGTGCGCACCGAGCGGTTCGAGCTCGACGTCTCCGGCCGGCGCACCGAGGTCGAGCCCCTGCGCCGGCGCGCGCGCCCCGCGCTGCTGCTGCTCAACGATGGTGACCTCACCTTCGCCAAGATCCGCCTCGACGAGATCTCCACGCAGACGGTCATCGACCACCTCAGTGACCTCGACGACGCGCTGGCCCGCTCGCTGATCTGGGCGGCGGTCTGGGACATGGTCCGCGACGGCGAGCTGCCGGCGAGCCGCTACATCGATCTGGTGGCCAGGCATGCGCCCAACGAGACGATGCCGACCATCGTCGACGACATCCTCGGCCAGGCCATCACCGCCGTCGAGCTGTACAGCCATCCCGACAACCGCGCCCGGCTCCGGGCTCTGCTGCACAGCACCGCGGAGGTGATCCTGACGGGGGCGTCGCCGGGGACACCACACCAGCTGACCGCGCTGCGCGCCACCGTGACCACCGCCGACAGCGACGCCGACCTGGCTGTCACCACCGGTCTCCTGGCGGGCAGGGATCTGCCCGAGGGCATGGTGGTCGACCAGGACCTGCGCTGGTTCCTGGTGCGCCGTCTGGCGGCAGCGGGACGGTTGGACGAGGCCGCCATCGACGCCGAGTCCTCCGCCGACCTCACCGACGTCGGCCTGCGCAAGGCGGCAGCGGCGCGCGCCTCGCGCCCGGACGCCGCCGCCAAGGAGGCAGCCTGGGAGCGGCTCGTCGATCCCGAGACGCCCCTGGCCACGCAGAAAGCCCTGATCCGCGGCCTTCAGGAGCGTGACCAGCAGCACCTGTTCGCCCCCTTCCTGGAGCGCTGGGTGGAGATGGTGCCGCGCTACTGGCGCGACCGGACCTCGGAGGAGGCGGAGTTCTTCACCGCGGGGATGTACCCCGTCTTCCGTGTCGACGACGGCGTGGTGGCCGCGGCCGACCGACTCCTCGAGGGCAGCGATCTCAAGGAGTCGGGGCGGCGCCTGGTCATGGAGAGCCGCGACCAGACCCTGCGCCTGCAGCGCGCCCAGGCGGCCGACCGCGCGTCTGAGGCCGAGGTGGGAGCTCGGACATAGCCAGGTACGCTGAGAGGGCGGCCGGCTCCCAACCCAGGACGGATGACATGACCTTCGACGCCTTCCTGCACCAGCTCCCCGACAGCGATCCCGACGAGACCGCCGAGTGGATGGAGTCGCTCGACACCCTGGTCGCCACCGAGGGCGTCTCGCGGGCCCGCTATGTCATCGGCAAGCTCGCCGAGCGCGCCCGCAGCCTCCAGGTGGGCGTGCCAGCGCTGGTGTCGACGCCCTACATCAACACCATCCCGCCGGAGGAGGAGCCGTGGTTTCCCGGCGACGAGGAGATGGAGCGGCGCATCCGCCGGATCGTGCGCTGGAACGCGGCGGTGATGGTCACCCGCGCCAACAAGCGGACCGACGGGATCGGCGGCCACCTGAGCACGTACGCGTCGTCGGCGTCGTTGTACGAGGTGGGCTTCAACCATTTCTTCCGGGGCAAGGACGACGGCCGCTCCGGTGACCAGATCTACTACCAGGGGCACGCCGCGCCGGGGATGTACTCGCGCGCCTTCCTGGAGGGACGGCTCACCGAGGAGCACCTCGACAACTTCCGCCACGAGGCCGGTGGCAAGGGCCTGAGCTCCTATCCCCACCCCCGGCTGATGCCGGAGTTCTGGGAGTTCCCCACCGTGTCCATGGGGCTGGGCCCTCTCAACGCCATCTACCAGGCACGCTTCAACCGCTACCTCTACCAGCGCAAGATCGCCGACACCAGCGAGTCACGGGTCTGGGCCTTCCTCGGCGACGGTGAGATGGATGAGCCGGAGGCCACCGGCGCGCTCTCCCTGGCGGCGCGCGAGCAGCTCGACAACCTCGTCTTCGTGATCAGCTGCAACCTGCAGCGTCTCGACGGACCGGTTCGCGGCAACGGCAAGATCATCCAGGAGCTGGAGTCGCTGTTCCGAGGCGCCGGCTGGAACGTCGTCAAGGTGATCTGGGCGCGCGAATGGGACCCCCTTCTGGCCCGCGACGTCGACGGCGTGCTGGTCGACAAGATGAACAGCACCAACGACGGTCAGTTCCAGAAATATTCGACGGAGAGCGGCGCGTACATCCGCGAGAGCTTCTTCGGTCCTGATCCGCGACTGCGCCGGCTCGTCGAGCACCTCGGTGACGACGACCTCCGTCACCTCCGCCGCGGCGGCCACGACTACCGCAAGCTCTACAGCGCCTACCGCCTGGCGCTGGAGCAGAAGGGCGCGCCGACTGTGATCCTGGCGCACACCGTGAAGGGCTGGACGCTGGGCTCGCTCTTCGAAGGCCGCAACGCCACCCATCAGATCAAGAAGATCGGGGACACGGAGCTGAAAGCGTTCCGCGACAAGCTCCAGCTGCCCATCAGCGACAAGCAGCTGGACGACGGCATCGCACCCTACTACCACCCCGGCAGCCGCTCGGAGGAGATCGACTACCTGATGAGCCGCCGCCTCGCTCTGGGAGGCACCCTCCCCAAGCGCGTGGTGCGCAGCCGGCCGCTGACCATCCCCGGCGACAAGGTCTGGTCCGACTCCATCGGCGGCAGCGGAGGCCGCCCGGCCTCGACCACCGCGGCCTTCGGCGCCATCCTGCGCAACCTCCTTCGCGATCCCGAGGTGGGGCGCCGCGTCGTGCCCATCATCCCCGACGAAGCGCGCACCTTCGGGATGGACGCGCTCTTCCGTGAGGTCAAGATCTACTCGCCGTTCGGGCAGCGCTACGAGCCCGTCGACGCCAACATGGTGCTCAGCTACCAGGAGGCGCCCGATGGCCAGCTGCTCGAGGAGGGCATCACCGAGGCGGGAGCGATGGGCAGCTTCAGCGCCGCGGGAACGGCCTACGCGACCCACGGCGAGCCGATGATCCCCTTCTACATCTACTACTCGATGTTCGGCTATCAGCGCGTCGGAGACCTGGTCTGGGCCTTCGGGGACGCGCGCGGCCGGGGCTTCATGCTGGGCGGCACGGCGGGCAGGACCACGCTCAACGGTGAGGGCCTGCAGCACCAGGATGGGCACTCCCCACTGCTGTTCTCGGCGGTGCCCAACTGCGAGGTCTACGACCCCGCGTACGCCTTCGAGGTGGCGGTGATCATCCGCGAAGGGATGCGGCGCATGTACGAGCGCGGCGAGGACGTCTTCTACTACTTGACCCTCTACAACGAGAACTACCCCATGCCGGCCATGCCCGAGGGAACGGAGGACGGCATCCTGCGAGGGCTGTACAGGTTGCAGCGGGCGCCCGAGGAGCGCGCCCACCGGCTCCAGCTCTTCGCCAGCGGCACGGCCATGCAGGCCGCGCTGGAAGCGCAGGCGATGCTCGCGGAGCACGACGTGGCCGCAGACGTCTGGAGTGTGACCAGCTACCTGGCGCTGCGCAACGACGCGCTCTCCGTGGAGCGCTGGAACCGGCTTCATCCCGACGGGCCGCAGCGGACCTCCCACCTCCTCGAGCAGCTCCGCGACACGGAGGGCCCGGTCGTGGCGGTCACCGACTACCAGAAGACGGTCGCCGAACAGGTGGCGAGGTTCGTGCCCCAGCGGTTCGTTCCGCTGGGCACCGACGGGTACGGGCGCAGCGACACCCGTGCCGCCTTGCGCAGCCACTTCGAGGTGGATGCGCCCCACATCACCGTGGCCGCGCTCGATGCTCTCGCCGACGACGACCGTGTGCCCCGGCACGTGGTCACCGCCGCCCTCGAGCAGTACGAGATTCGCACCGAGGGCGCCGAGCCCCGCCTGCTCTGATCGAGCTCGACGACACCGGCCTACCCGACGGGCGTTGAGGCGGCCTCCCCGCCCAGCGCCAGCCAGGCACGCGCATGGTGCGACACGCCGTCGGGACCCCTCACCGACTCATAGAGGACGGCGCGGTCGGCGCTGAACAGCGGCGTGGCCGGCGCCTCGCGGCCCAGGGCCAGCCAGCTCCGCACCGCGTGGCCCGGCCAGGGGTGACCAGGCCGGCCGAGTGTGCAGTGCGGGTGCCAGGGACGCGCTTCGACAACGAAACCGGCGGCGCTGAGCGCGGCCTGGCACGCTGCGGCCAGCGCGTGGAGAGCGACAAGGTCCCCATCGACACCCCACCAGAGAACGCGTGGGTGCCTCTGCGAGGGAAAGGCACCGAGGCCGCGCAGGCGCAGCCGCAGCGGGGCGTGGCCGGCCAGAGCCGGGGTCACCGCCGCGAGAGCACGCCGCGCGGCGGCATCGTCGATGGCACCGAAGAAATGCAGGGTGATGTGGGGGCTCTCGGCGGGAACCCAGCGCACCGCGTCCACCGCGGCGATGAGACGTTCGCGCAGCGCCGTGAACGGCTCCAGCGCCGGCGTCACGACCGGGACGGCGAGGAACGCCCTCACGCGCTCGGCGTGGTCCTCGCCGTCCGCCTGCCGCGGTGTGTCAGGTGGCGGCCTCGGCCGGGGCCGGGGACACCGCAGGGAGGCGCCGGGCCGGCCGCGACAGGATGGAGTACACGGCCCCGATGGCTGAGAAGATCAGCCGGGCGGCGGCCGCCTGGATGGCCAGGCCGCAGCTGAAGAAGGCGAAGGCGACCAGGGCGAGGACCAGGTCCTGGATGGCCTGCGCGGACACCGCGTTGCTGATCAGGAACGGCACTCCGCCCTTGACGGTGCTGGCGATGCCACCGCTGCCCGACGACCACGATGGGCAGGAGCCAGAGATATCGCGGTCCGCCGCTGCCCAGCCCGAAGGTGAACAGCGAGTGTTGGTCAACTGCCAGGGCGGCGGACCGGCTCACGGGCTCGGCGTGGGGCTAGCCGCGACGGTGCTCGAGCCGCTCGGTGACGGGCTCGGCGACACCGCCGCGCAGGGGTCGTCTCCTGTGTTGCTGACGTAGATGTGGATCTGTCCCGCCGAGCAGTCCTGGGCGAGCGACTCGAAGATGGCCGCGGAGAACCAGGCGGGCCGCTCCTTGACGGTGTAGGGCTCTGGCGCGTCGACGATGATGTGGCGCAGGGTCAGCGTGGTCGCCGACGACGAGTCCAGCGCTACGATGTCGTACCCCTGCGCATCGCGGATGGGTGTGGTGGTGTACGCGCCGGGATGCAGCGCGAGCACCGCGGCCGCGTACGCGGGATCGTCGCCCTGGACCTGCGAGCGCGGCACCGCCCCGAGCGCGCCTCCCTTGGCGGCGGTGGCCGCGTCGTCGGAGTACTGGACGGCCAGGGCGGCAAACCCCGTGCCACCATGGAGCTTCTGCTGGATCTCGGCGGCGCGCTGCCGCGCGAAGGCGTCCTCGAGCTTCTGCTCGTTGAGCGAGGATCGGATCTCGTCACGAAGCTGGGCGAGCGAGCCTCCCAGGGTGGCCAGCTGGCTCTGCAGCTGCGAGGTACCGCCGGCCGTCTGGGTATCGGCGTCGACCTGCGATTGCACCTCCGCGGCGGTGGCGGCGACGCCCGACGCCGCCGCCTCCTGCGCGATCACGGTGTCGATGAGCAAGCTGCGCAGCACCGAGGCGCGCACCTGCGCCGTCATCGCCGCATTGTTCTGCGGTCCTCCGGCCTGCGTCACTGCCGTGAGCGCGCTCTGCAGGCGCACCGCGAAGAGGTCGGCGCCGATGGCCGTCGACCCCACCCGGGCGACCACCTGGGTGGGGTGTGTGGCCGCTGACGACGGAGCGCCGGCGCAGGCGGCGCAGAGCAGCGCGAGCAGGGCGGCGAAGGAGCGGCGCACGTCGCCGCCAGTCTAGTCAGCACACCCGAGAGCACGGTCTCGCGCCGATGGAGCCGCGGCGGCGAAGCGGGCGCGGAAGCTGGGGGACACCGCCACCAGGATGGCCACCAGACCCACCACCAGCGCCCCCACACCGATGGCGCTGAACAGGCCGGCGACCCGGGCCGCGACGGCATACATCAGCGTGCCCAGTGGCTGCAGACCGGCGAACAGCATCGCGTAGATGCCCAGGAGGCGGCCCCGCAGAGCGGGGTCGGCGTCGGTCTGGAGCAGGGTGGTCATCGAGGTGTTCATGGCCAGGAACGCGAAGCTGATGCCCACCAGCGCCACCAGCGTGATCGGGAGCACCCCCGAATGGGCCACCGCGAATAGGCTGACCGCGTACACTGCCCCGCCGATGATGAGCAGCCGGCGCCGGCCGCCGGTGTTGCCGATGGTGGCGATCACCATTCCGCCCACGATCCCGCCGATGCCCCCGATGGAATAGAGCAGGCCGAGCACGGCAGCACCGCCGTGCAGCTGTGTTCTGGCCAGAACCGGCAGATACGGCATGTACGAGACCCCGAAGAAGGCGAGGGCGGCGCAGACGATGACGATGCCCCGCACCAGCGGGTCACGGCGCACCGTCCGCACCCCCTCGAACAGGTCGCCGAGCGCTGTCGCCCCGGCTGCCCTGGGCAGCGGCTTGACGTCGGGGATGACGGTGAGCAGCACCGCCAGCGGCGCGATGTACGCCAGCGACAGGGCGGCGAAGCACACCCCGGGCCCGGCGGTGGCGATGAGCAGCCCGGCCAATGACGGTCCCACGATGCGGGTCACGCTCATCGCCGTGGAGCTGAGCGCCACCGCGTTGACGATCAGCTCCCGATCGACCAGGTCGGACACCATCGCCTGGCGGGTGGGTAGGTCGAGCGCGTCCGCCGAGCCGTAGACCACTGCCACGGCGACGATCGCCCAGAAGCCGGCGTGGCCGGTCAGGGCGAGCACGGCGAGGGCGCCGGAGCTGGCCCCGAGCACGGACTGGGTGACCAGGAGGATGCGCCGGCGGGGAAGGCGGTCCGCGAGCAGGCCCCCGGCCAGAGACAGGATCACGGCCGGGAGGCCGTCGGCCGCGGCCACCGCGGCCACCGCCGTGCTGCTGTGGGTGAGGTCGAAGACCAGGAACCCCAGCGCCACCACCTGCATCCAGGTGCCCAGCAGAGTGGGCCACTGGGCGATCCAGTACCACCGGAACGCTCGCACCCCCAGGGCCGGCGGCGGCCAGCGGGGCAGGGGCGACAGGGCCTGCGGCAGCGGGCCCGCCGCCGGCGTCGCCGGGGCGATCACGGAGCCGGCCGGTTCCGCCAGCTCGCTCTCTTGCACCGGTGCATCATTGCTCGGCACCGCCCCGGCACCGCCCCGGCACCGCTCGCAGCGCCGCCTCGCTGGTAGGCTCGGGCCGCGTGAGCCCAGCCCTCGTCATCTTTCTCGCCGCTCTGCAGGGTGCCACCGAGCTGTTCCCGGTGTCCTCGCTCGGCCATGCCGTGGTGGTGCCGGCCCTCTTCCACCTCGGCGTCGACCCGGCGGCCCCGAGCTTCGTCCCCTTCCTCACCCTGCTCCACCTCGGCACCGGGTTCGCCCTGCTCTTCCTCTACCGGGAGCAGTGGTGGCGGATCCTCCGCGGGTTCTTCAAGGCCGCAGCCCGCGGGCGCATCGAGAACAGCGACGAGCGTCTCGCCTTCCTCCTGGTGGTCGCCACCATCCCCGCCGGGGCCATGGGGGTGGCTCTCGAGACCCCGCTGAAGACCCTCTTCGGCCACCCTCGAACCGCGGCCCTCTTCCTGCTCGTCAACGGCGCCGTCCTGGCGGGAGCGGAGATGCTGCGCCGCCGCGAGGAGCGCCGCCGCGGGTCGGCCGGCGGAGCGGGCCGTGAGGAGCGTTTCGGACGCGTCGAGGAGCTGAGCTTCACCCGCGCCGTCCTGGTGGGCATCTTCCAGGTGTCGTCGCTGCTTCCCGGGATCTCGAGGTCGGGGGTCACCATGGCCGGAGGCCTGGTGGCAGGGCTTCGCCACACCGAGGCGGTGCGCTTCGCCTTCCTGCTGGCCACCCCGATCATCCTGGGGGCGGGACTCCTCGAGGTGCCCCAGCTGCCCGGCAGCGGCGCCCCGCTGGGCCTCTACACCGCCGGGGCGGTGATCGCCGGCGTGATCGCCTACGCCAGCGCCCGCGTGCTGGTCAGGTATTTCGAGATCGGGCGCCTGGACCCCTTTGCGGGCTACTGTGCTGCTCTCGGCGTCACCGGCCTGATCATCCTTCGCTGACAAGAGATCGGAGTTCTCATGAATTCTCGGAGCCCGCTTCCCCCCATCCTGCTGGCGCTGCTCGGGGTGCTGTTCATCGCCCTCGCCATCTTCTACGCCACCACCGACACCGGGCTGCTGGCCAGCGCCGTCGGGCGTCACTACAAGCACGCCACCGTCGCCGGCGTTCTCGGCATCCTCAGCTTCGTGGCCGCCAACTTCGCCCGGCGCCGCCCCGCCTGATCAGATCACCGCGGCCTCCGGCCGGCTCTCCCCGCGAGCGAAGCGGTCGGGACGGAACGGCGCGAGATCGATCTCGGCGCCGGCCCCGGTGATCTCGGCGGCGAGCAGGCGGCCGACCGCCGGCGCCTGCATGAAGCCATGGCCGCTGAACCCGCAGCACAGCCAGAAGCCACCGAGGTCCGACTCACCGACGATCGCCTGGTGATCGGGTGACACCTCGTACAGCCCCGCCCAGCCCGTCCTGATACCGGCGTGCTCCAGGGCGGGGAGGCGGTGGGTGGCGTGCTCGACGAGGTGCTCCAGGAACCCCCAGTCGACGCTGGTGTCGAAAGAGGACGGCTCGGCGGGGTCGCTCATCCCCATCATCAAGCCGTCGCCCTCGGGGTGGAAGTAGAACGAGGTGCGCATGTCCACCGTCATCGGGGGATCGCGCTCCAACGTGAACCTCTCGGTGAGAAAGAGCTGGCGGCGGTACGGCTTCACCGGCACCGGGACCGAGGCGAGCTCGCCGACCGCGGCCGCATACGGTCCCGCGCAGTTGACCACCAGCGGCGTGGAGATCCGGCATCCGTCCGCCACCACCGCGGACACCACATCGCCGGCGCGCTCGATCGCCTCCACGGTGACGCCGTCGAGCACCTGGGCGCCGTGCCGGCGTGCCGCGCTGACGTAGCCCGAGGTGACCTCGTTGGGGCCGGCCAGCCCGTCGCTGGGACAGAAGGTGCCGCCGACCACGTCCTCGACGTTCAGTTGAGGCACCCGTTCGGCCACCTCCTCGGTGCTCAGCAGCCGGACGTCGCTGAGGCCCACGGCGTGCTGCATCTCCACGTTGCGCGCGAACTGCTCCATCTGCGCCGCCTCGGTGGCCACGAAGAGGTAGCCGATGGGGCGCAGATCGGCCGTCGCGCCCACCTCGTCCTGGAAGCGCTCGAGGAGCTGTCTGCTCAGCATCCCCACCCGCACGTTGACCTCTGTCGAGAACTGCTGGCGGACCCCTCCGGCGCCCCGGGCGGTCGATCCGGCGCCGAGGTCGCCGCGCTCGAGGAGGAGCGGGCGCGCTCCCGCCCGAGCCAGGTGGTACGCCAGGCTGCAACCCACCACGCCTCCCCCGACGATGACGCACTCCGCGCTCTCCGGCAGCGCGGTCATCGCCTCAGGCGACCGCGGCGACCGCGGCCCGAGCGGGCAGCGGTCGATCCTGGAGGAAGGCGGCGATCAGCTCCAGCTGGCGTCGCACGTAGCTCTCCGTCCAGCCGTGTCCGGCGTCCGCCACCTCCGCCACGTGCACGTGTCCCATGCCGGTGACCGTGCTGCGCAGCTGGGCGACGTCGACGATGCGGTCGTCGGAGGCGACGATGATCAGCGCCTGCTTGCGGGACTCCCGCAGCTGCTCGACGTCGTCGCCGCCCAGCCCGTCGAGGATCCATTCGCGCAGAGCACGGGGATCGGCGCGCAGCTGGTTGCGAAAGTTCATCTCCGCGGCGGCGCGATCCACGTTGTCGCCTTCGACCAGGACGCGCTTGTAGAGGTCGCTGACCACCCGGCGCCTGCTCAGCCAGGAGATGACCGGAAAGATCCCCGGGGCGGTGAACCCGCGCACCTGGAGGTGAAAGCGCCGGCGCACCAGGCGCGGAGCCAGCAGGGGCGTGTGCAGCACCAGCCGTCCCACGTCGGCGGGCCGCCGTGTGAGGAGCCGCATGGCCACCGACGCGCCCAGGCAGAGACCGCCGACATCGAACCGCTCCACCCGCGCGTCGCGGCAGACGGCGTCGACGGCAGCCGCGAGCCGGCCGGTGGTGTGGCGCACGCCAAGCAGCGGCGCGGAGGCGCCGCATCCCGGCAGGTCGGGGATCACCAGGGTGCGGACGCGGGCCAGCTCATCGAACCAGGTCTCGAAATTCTCCGCGGAGCCGAGGAAGCCGTGGCAGAGAACCAGGTGCGGACCGTCGCCGCCGACCAGGTAGCGGACCACGCCGCCCTGGTAATTGACGGAGCGTTCCTGGAGCTGCGCCATGCTGGACTACGGGGTGTCGGTGTCGATCTGAGCGCGCTGCAGACGCCCGCTGTAGTCGATGTAGATCGCTTTCCATTCGCTGAACTCGTCGAGCACGTGGCCGCCTGCCTCGCGGTGTCCGTTGCCGGTGTTCTTGGTGCCGCCGAAGGGAAGCTGGATCTCCGCCCCGATGGTGGGCGCATTGACGTAGACGATCCCGGACTCGAGCTCGTGAATGGCGCGGAAGGCGTGACGCAGGTCGTTGGTGTAGATGCTCAGGCTGAGCCCGAACTGGGTGGAGTTGGCCGCGGCCAGAGCGTCCTCCAGCGAGTCGACGGGAAGGATCGCGGTGGTGGGCCCGAAGATCTCCTCCTGGGCGATGCGCATCGAGGGGCTGACCGCCGCGAACACGGTGGGGGTGTAGAAGAATCCACGGGCCAGGTCACCGTCGCGGGCCACCTCTCCGCCGGTGAGCAGCTCGGCGCCCTCCTCGACACCGATCTCCGTGTAGCCGTGGATGCGGCGCAGCTGTGTCTCGTTGATCACCGGTCCCACGTCGACCCCGTCGACCAGGCCGTCGCCCACCCGCAGCGCGCGGGTACGGGACACCAGCGCGCCGGTGAAGTCGGCGAGGACCTTCCGTTCCACGATCAGCCGCGACGACGCCGTGCAGCGCTGCCCGGCCGTTCCGAAGGCCCCCCAGAGCGCGCCCTCGACAGCCAGGTCGAGGTCGGCGTCATCGAGAACCACGATGGCGTTCTTGCCACCGAGCTCCAGCGACACCTTCTTGAGCATCGACCCGCAGCTGGCGGCGATCAGCCGGCCGGTTTCAGCGCTCCCCGTGAAGAAGATGGCCACCGTGCCCGGATGTCGCACCACCGCGTCGCCCGCCTCCTCGGCACCGAAGACGAGGTTGACCACCCCGGCGGGCAGCCCCGCCTCCTCGAGGATCTCGACGAAGCGCAGCGCGCAGAGCGGGGTGTCCTCGGCGGGCTTGAACACCACCGTGTTGCCGGCCATCACGGCCGGGAAGATCTTCCACGAGGGGATCGCGATGGGGAAGTTCCAGGGGGTGATGCAGCCGACCACGCCCAGGGGCTGGCGCATGGTCATCGCCCATTTGTTGCGAAGCTCGCTGGGCACCGTCTCGCCAAACGCGCGGCGGCCCTCGCCGGCGATGAACTTGCCCATGTCGATGGCTTCCTGAACGTCGCCGCGCGCCTCCGTGAGCACCTTGCCCATCTCGCGCGTCATCAGCAGGGCGAGGTCCTCCTTGCGCTGCTCCATGATGGTCGCGGCCGCCAGGATGATCTCGCCGCGGCGCGGCCAGGGTGTCGAGCGCCACCCCGGCAGCGCGCGCTGGGCGGCCGCCACCGCCGCGTCGACATCGGCGGCGGAGCTCTCCGGGAAGACGCCGACGACCTCGTCGTGGCGGGCGGGGTTGCGCGATTCGAATGTCCGTCCGCTGACAGCATCGTGGCGCTCGCCGCCGATCAGGTTGCCCGACCGGATCGCCTGCTCCTGGGTGATCATCGCGCCGCCGTCTCCTCTCGCACGCACTCCTCGAGGATGTCCAGCCCTGACTCCAGGTCACCTTCGTCGATGGTCAGAGGGGGCAGGAGGCGGATCACGTTGTCGTCGATCCCGCAGGTGAGCAGGAGCAGGTCGCGCTCCAGGCAGCGACGCTGCACTCGCGCCGCGATCTCGGGGGCGGGCTGGTCGCCGCGCCTGAACTCGATGCCGATCATCAGCCCCAGGCCGCGGACGTCTCCCATCTCGGGGATGTCCTCGGCCCAGCCGGAGAGGCGTTGGAGAGCTCGCTTCCCCAGTGCCGCCGCCCGTTCGGGCAGGCGCTCCGCGCGCATCGTCTCGATGACGGCGACCGCGGCTGCGCAGGCCACGGCGTTGCCGCCGTAGGTGGTGCCGTGCTCACCGGGGTGCCACTTCGACATGACCGCGTGGGTGGCGGCGAGGCCCGCGATCGGCAGCCCGTTGCCGAAGGCCTTGGCCACGCACATGATGTCGGGGGTGACCCCGGTGTGCTCGACGCAGAAGAACCGTCCGGTCCTGCCGAACCCACTCTGCACCTCGTCGCACACCAGCAGGATGCCGTTGGCGTCGCAGATCTCGCGCAGGCGGGGCAGGAAGCTCGCCGGCGGCACCACGACGCCGCCCTCGCCCTGGAGAGGCTCCACGATGATGGCGGCCACGGTGTCGGCCGGCACGGTCGTCTTGAAGAGGTGGGCGATCTCGTCACCGCGCGCGATCGGACAGGCCTGATCCGGTCCGTGCTGGCAGTAGCGGAAGCAGTGCGGGTAGCGGACGTGGTGCACGCCGGGCAGGAACGGTCCCATCCCCTCGCGATACTTCGCCTTGCTCGCGGTCAGGGTGACGGCGCCGTAGGTGCGCCCGTGGAAGGCTCCGGTGAACGCGATGATCTCGGTCCGGCCGGTGGCGCGGCGGGCCAGCTTGATGCTCGACTCGACCGCCTCCGCCCCGCTGTTGTTGAGAAAGACCTGGTCGAGCCCGTCAGGGGTCACCGACACCAGCGCGGCGGCGGCCTCCACCATCCTGGGGCTGAGAGCGGTCACCGACGTGTGCCAGAGCTTGTCGACCTGCTCGTGCACCGCCGCGACGACGGCGGGATGGAGATGGCCGAGGTTGGTGACCCCGATCCCACACCCGAAGTCGAGAACGTCGCGGCCGTCGACGGTATGGAGGTGCGCACCCAGGGCGTGGTCGATGACCAGGTCGGAGTACCGAGCGTAGGCGGGCGAGAGCAGCTCCGCGTCGCGCTCGCGCCACAGCGCCGCGCTGTTCTCCCCCCGGACGGCAAGGTCGGTCACCGCGTTCTCCCATGTACCGGCCGCGGTGCGAAGGGCGCGCGGTCCGCCGGCAGCGTAGCGCGTCGCCTCAGAGCCCGGGTGCCGTCCTGGTTCCGGCCCTCGGCAAGCGACCCAGGCTGAGAAAGCCGATGAACATGATGGCGATGCCGATCGCCTCATAGAGGCCCAGGGTGTCGAGCGCTCCACCCGCCAGCTTGGCCGCGCTGAACCCGGCGGCGATGACCAGCGCGCCGGCGGTGAGCAGGACGTTGCAGACCACCCGGTCGGCGCCCCCGTGGTCGCGCAGCAGCCGGAATGCGGACCAGCCCGAGCCGCCCACCAGGATCAGGCTCCCCAGGATGTTGAGAACCACCGCCCCGAGGTGCAGCGGCGACCCCGAGGAGATGGCGTCGCCGAGGACGCCGGCCGCGGTGCTCAGACGCGCTCCGTCCACGGGCACCACGGCGGCGTCGAGGGCGAGGAGCAGGGTGACCGCCACGAGCACGACGGTCGCCGTCGCGGCCGCGCGGCGCGGTGCCAGGAGGTGGAGCGTCCCCATGGAGAGCCAGATCACGCCGAGGACGCCGCCGAGGAGGTAGAAGGCGCGGAACAGGGCAGCGTCGAAGCCGCCCCGCTCGCCTGCGGCCTGGCAGGCCGCGGCCGCGGCGAAGATGAGCAACCCGGCGGTCCAGGCCGCGAAGGCGGGCCGCCCGGAGGCCGTGAAGCGCCGGAACACGACCCCGGCGAACGCAGCGCTGATCGTGGCCGCGACAATCGCCGCCATCAGTCCGACACCAACCCGACAACCCTCCACATCGGTTTGCAAACCTTCATGGGTCTCAGCGGCGTTTGACGCGAAAGCCGCGCCGCGGTCATTGCTCGTGTATTTGACAGGGCACCAGTTGTACGTGTAGATAGCACACCACTTAGTCAATCCATTGCGGGAGAGGTTCATGAGCTTGTTCAAACGGCTGCTGCCCATCGCCGGGGCCGCCGGCCTCATCGCCCTATCGGCGTGCGGCACGTCGACGGCCACGAGCAGCAGCGCCGGAGGCTCGGGCATCGCCGGGTGCAAGGGCACGGTCACCGTCGCGACCGACCTTCCCCTCACCGGAGGAGACGCCACCGACGGGCCGTTCCCGGCCATGGCCGCACAGCTCGCGGTCGAGCAGGCCAACACCAAGAAGACTCTCGGCGGGTGCACTCTGAAGTACGTCAGCAAGGACGACTCCTCGGTCGCCAAGAACGGCCATGACCCCGCTCAGGGCGCCCAGAACATCACCGCCCTTGCCGCGGACTCCTCGGTGGTCGGCGTGGTCGGTCCCTTCAACTCCTCGGTCGCGCTGGCCGAGATCCCCAAGGCGACAGCGGCCCACCTGGCGCTGATCAGCCCCGCGAACACCAACCCTTGCCTGACGGCGGTGGTGCCGGTGTGCAGCGACCCGACCATCAAGATCGACACCGCATCCCTGTACCAGGGTCCCCACACCTACTTCCGGGTCATCGCCAGTGACGTGAGCCAGGGCGACATCCTCGGCTACGTCGCCGCCAAGGCGCTCAACCTCACCAAGGCATACGTCATCGACGACCAGGAGGCCTACGGCCGCGGCCTCGCTCTCCTCTTCGAGAAGGCGTACACCGCCGACGGCGGCACGGTGGTGGCGTCCACCAGCCTTCCCGGGTCGACCACCACGTTCGCGACCCAGATGAGCGACGCTCAGAGCAAGGGTGCCCAGCTGATCTTCTTCGGGGGCACCACCGGCAACGGGTGCGGTCTGGTCCGCCGCGACATGGTCTCGGCCGGTCTCAACATCCCTCTGCTCGGCGGGGACGGCTGCCAGGACACCAAGTTCATCACCGATGCCAACTCCGGCTCCAAGGCGACAGCTGCCGACGGTTCGGAGGCGACCAGCGCACCGGACGTCACCAAGCTGCAGAGCTCGGCGCAGTTCTACTCCGACTACGCGACCCGCTTCGCCAGCCAGCCGGCGCCGTACAACGATGCCAAGAAGGAGCCCTACAGCGCGTACGGCTACGATGCCATGAACATCCTCATCCAGGCGATCAAGAACGTGATCACCGCCAACAACGGCCAGCTGCCCTCGGACACCCAGACCTTCCGGGACGCGGTCGTGGCCCAGCTCCACAACACCTCGTACGATGGCGCGCTCGGACACACGGGCTTCGACCAGAACGGTGACACCACCAACACCGGGTTCACCCTCTACAAGGTGAGCGCCGGAGCGTGGACGACAGCCAACACCTACGCGGTCGACACCAGCGGCAACGTCTCGGTGAAGAGCTGATCGGCATCTGACCACCAGGGGAGAGCGCACGTCGCGCTCTCCCCTTTTTTCGCACCGCGGAGACGGCATGAGCGAGGAAAGCGGGTCGGTGGCTGGCGCGGGCGGGGGCCCACCGGCGCTGGAACGACGCCCGCTGGTGGTGGCGTCCGGGCTGGTGGCGCGGCCGCGCGACACGGGCGGCGTGGCACGGAGAGCGCTCCCCATCTTCCGCATCCTCTACCACCAGGCCTCCAACAGGTTCGCCGCCCTTCTGCTGATCGCGATCTTGCTGGCGGTGCTCGCGGTCTTCAGGAACGGCGGATCAACCCTGATGGGACAGCAGATCCGCAACGCCATGGTGCTGGGCGCCATCTACGCGCTCGTGGCCATCGGATACACCATGGTCTACGGGATCATCGAGCTGATCAACTTCGCCCATGGCGATGTCTTCACACTCTCCGGCTTCTACGCGATCATCTTCGCCGACAAGCTGCACCTCGACTCGCTCGCGACCAGCGGGTTTCCCGGCCTGGTGGGGGCGCTGCTCATCCTCTTCCCGCTCTCGATGGTGGCCGCCGGCCTCACCGGAATGGCCATCGAGCGCGTCGCCTACCGCCGCCTCCGTGATGCACCGCGCCTGGCACCGCTGATCACCGCGATCGGCGTGTCGTTCGTGATCGAGGGCGTGATGCTCGTCAAGTTCGGACCGGACAACACCCCCACACACAGCGCCAACTGGATCACAGGACAGGCATTTCAGATCGGCGGCGTGAGCGTGGGTACCAAGGACATCTTCGTGGTGGGGATGGCGCTGGCGCTGATGTTCGCTCTGGGTGCGTTCGTCCGCGGCACGCGACTCGGCAAGGCGATGCGCGCCACAGCTCAGGACCGTTCGGCGGCGCTGCTCTGCGGCATCAACATCAACCGCACCATCTCCGTGACCTTCTTCATCGGGTCGGCGCTGGCGGCGGCGGCGGCGATCATCTACAGCATCAACTACGGCGACGTCAAATGGAACCTGGGATTCAGGCTCGGCATCATCGCCTTCACGGCCGCGGTCCTTGGCGGCATCGGCAACATCGTCGGCGCCGGCGTCGGCGGATTCCTCATCGGCATCATCTACGTCTTCGGGGGCTCACTGGCCGGCGGAGAATGGAGTGAATCGCTCATTTTTGCGGTGCTGGTTCTGATCCTCACCTTCCGGCCCGTGGGCCTCTTCGGCGTTGACGTGACCACCCGTGCTTGACCGCTACTTCCGCCCCTTCCGACCCGGCAGTCGTGTCCAGGGCACGGCGGTGTACTGGATCCTCGCCTGCACCGCGTCGCTCCTGCTGCTCATGGGCTGGCTGCTGCCCTGGTTCATCGGGCCGTTCTCCGCCGGAGCGGGGTTCAGCCCCCAGGACGTGGTCAGCTCGCCGCCCACCGGGATCGGAACGTTTCTCACCTACATCCTCGGGGTGGCCATGCTCTTCCTGGTGCTCTCACCGCTGCTGGAGTTGGGGGCGCGGCTCACCCGCCGGCCGCTCCCGCCGCGGGCAGACCGGCTGCGCATGACCGCGGCGCTCGCCGGCCTGGCGATCACCATCATCGTCTGGTTCCTGGTCATCGTGGTCCAGGAGGAGCCGCTCTTCGGGCCGGTCACCGGCCGCACCATCACCGACTCCGCGGTGTGGCTCACCATGTACGGCTACGCGTTGGCGGCCATCGCCTACGGCGCGAGGCGGTGGGTGCTGACCCGCCCCAACCTGGCGTTCGGCGTTGCTGCGCTGCCTTTTGGCGCCCTGCTTCCGCTGATGTTCCACCAGGCGCCGGACTTCCTTCTCTGGGCGGCGTCGTCGCTGGCCATCTACATGCTTCTGGCGCTGGGCCTCAACGTGGTCGTCGGTTTCGCCGGTCTGCTCGACCTCGGCTATGCCGCGTTCTTCGCCATCGGAGCGTACACCTGTGCGTCGCTGGCGTCGCCGGCGCACCACGTCCACCTGCCGCTGTGGGTGCTCATCTTCATCGGGGCTGCGGCGGCGTCTCTGTTCGGCGCCGTGCTCGGTGCCCCCACCCTGCGATTGCGCGGCGATTACCTGGCCATCGTCACTCTCGGCTTCGGCGAGATCGTCCCGGACCTGGCCACCAACAACGTCTTCAACCTCACGGGCGGCCCCAACGGGATCTCCGGGATCGACCAGCCCAAGGTCGGCCCGATCAGCTTCGCCAGCAGCCCGCAGTGGTACTACTGGTCGCTGCTGGCGCTTTCGATCGTGGTCGTCATCCTGCTCCGCAACATCCAGCACACTCGAGTCGGACGAGCCTGGGTGGCCCTTCGCGAGGATGAGGTGGCCGCGGCGGCCACCGGCATCAACACCACGTCCACCAAGCTGCTCGCCTTCGCGATCGGCGCCTCGGTGAGTGGCCTGGCCGGAGCCTTCTATGGCTCGCTGGTCACCATCGTGTCCCCTGATGACTTCAGCTTCTCCATCTCGATCGCGGTGCTCAGCATCATCGTGCTGGGCGGGATCGGCAACATCACCGGAGTCATCCTGGGCAGCTTCGTGCTCACCTTCGTCATCTTCTGGGTGCTGCAGCACATGAACGAGTGGGCGGCGACGGTGAGCACCACGTTCAACGTTCCGGGCCTGGCCAGCATCAACTTCAGCTCGTACACGTACGTGGTGTACGGTGCCGCCCTGATCCTGATGATGCTCTTCCGCCCTGGCGGGCTGCTGCCCAGCCGCGCCCGCAGGATCGAGCTGGAGAGCACGGGCGAATCGGAGTCGCTGGCCGCCGTCCAGGGAATCGCCTGACATGGCCCTGCTCGAGATAGCCAATCTCAGCAAGCGCTTTGGCGGTTTGCTGGCCGTGGCGGACGTGACCTTCAGCGTCAACGATCGAGAGATCCTGTCGATGATCGGGCCCAACGGCGCCGGCAAGACCACCGCGTTCAACTGCGTGACCGGTCTCTTTCCGCTCAGCTCGGGCGACATCCGCCTCGACGACGTCAGCATCGCCGGCCTCCCGCCCCACCGCATCACCAAGTTGGGCGTCGCGCGCACCTTCCAGAACATCCGGCTCTTCTCGTTCATGACGGCCCTCGACAACGTCATGGTCGGCGCCCACTGGTGGATGAAGGAACGCGTGTGGGACGGGGCGCTACGCACTCGGCGCGCGCGGCGCGAGGAGCGGTCGGTCGAGGAGTGGGCGATGGAGCTCCTCGATCAGCTCGGGATCGCCCGGTACGCGGGCTCCTACGCGCGCGAGCTTCCCTACGGGCTGCAGCGTCGCCTCGAGATCGCCCGTGCGCTGGCCACCCATCCGCGGTTGCTGCTGCTCGACGAGCCCGCCGCCGGCCTCAATCCTCAGGAGAAGAAGGAGCTGATGGCGCTCATCTCGCGCCTCCGCGACGAGGGGCTGACCATCTTTCTCATCGAGCACGACATGAAGGTCGTCATGGAGATCAGCGACCGCATCGTGGTCCTCGACCACGGCGAGAAGATCACCGAGGGCGTACCCCAGGAGGTGCGCAACAACCCGCAGGTGATCGAGGCGTACCTCGGCCAGGGGGCCGCCGAGAAGATGGCCGGCGGCGTATGACCTCCGCCGAAGCCGCCGCCGCCACCCCACCCGCGGCACACGGCACCCCGGTGCTCGAGCTCCGCGGTGTCGACGTCTTCTACGGACGCACGCAGGCGCTCAGCGGGGTCTCGCTCACCGTCGATGACGGCGAGATCGTGGCGCTGATCGGGAGCAACGGTGCCGGCAAGAGCACCACGCTGCGCACCATCAGCGGGCTGATCCGTCCTGCCAAGGGCGAGGTGTTGCTCCGTGGTCAACGCATCTCAGGCCTCGGCTCGGAGAAGATCGCCCGCCTCGGCGTCGGCCACGCTCCCGAGGGACGCCGCCTGTTCAGCCGCTTGACCGTGCGCGAGAACCTCGAGATGGGCGCATACGCAAGGCGCGATCGCAGCGGCATCCGCAGCGATTTCGAGCGTGTCTACCAGCTCTTTCCGCGGGTCAAGGAGCGCTCCGGCCAGCTCGCGGGAAGTCTCTCCGGCGGCGAGCAGCAGATGGTCGCCATCGGTCGCGCCCTGATGGCGCGGCCCACCGTCCTGCTCCTCGACGAGCCATCCCTGGGCCTGGCGCCGATCGTGGTCGACGCAGTCTTCGCCGTCATCCGCGAGATCAACCAGGGGGGCACCACCGTTCTGCTCATCGAGCAGAACGCGCTCCTGGCCCTCAACACCGCGCGCCGTGGCTATGTCCTGGAGACGGGACAGGTGGCCATCCAGGGGCCCGCTCAGGACCTGCTCCGCTCTCCCGAGGTGCAGCGCGCCTACCTGGGCATGTAGGACGCCAAACCGCACAGAACTTCCGTTCGTGTCACCATAGCGTGAGCGACAGCCACTGAGGGGAACTGCGGTGCCGCGCCAGAACAGGACCACGGGAACCCCGCCGGCAGCGCCCGCCGGTGAGCTCGCCGACCCCTACGCACTGCGTCGCGAGGCGCTCGCGGCAGCCCTTCCCGAGATCGGCGACGCCACCGCGGACCTGGTCGGCTGGGTCACCACCGGCCAGCCGGGTGGCCGCGCCCGATTGCCTCTGCCCCGATCCCGGCAGCTCCTCGCCGCGGCACTCGGCGTCGACGATGCCGCGCTGGCCCACATGGGCAACGAGGACATCACCCGCGCCCTCGATCGGCTCCGCGCGCTCGTCGACCAGTGCGCCCGGCTCGCCGACCAGGTCACCGTCGACGAGCTCACCGGAGCCCTGCGCCGCGGCGCAGGGCTTGCCGCGCTCCAGAGGGAGATCGATCGCACCCGTCGCTTCGCCGGCAAGGGCCTGGTCACCATCTTCGTCGACGTCGACGGCCTCAAGGAGGTCAACGATCGCGCCGGCCATGCGGCTGGCGATGAACGTCTGCGTGTCACCGTGGCGGCGATGCGCGAGCGCCTGCGCTCGTATGACCTGATCATTCGCTACGGCGGCGACGAGTTCCTCTGCGTGCTCACCGACAGCGGCGCGCTGGAGGCGGTGCGGACCGCGGCCACGCTGCGTGAGCACGTGCTGGCGTGCAGTGGCGGCACCATCAGCGTGGGCATCGCCGAGCTGGCGCCGGGCGACAGCGTCGACGCGCTCGTGGAACGGGCGGACGCCGCCCTCTACGCCGGCCGCCGAGCGCGGCCCCGCCAGCGGGAGCGCGCGCTCCGCCGCTAGCCGGCGCCGTCCGCATCCCTCAGCCGCGCATGGTGCGCACGGCGATCACCCCGGCGGCCCCGACCACGAACACCGCATATTCGGCGACCAGCGCCCCCCGGCTGCCGCGGCTCAGGGTTGCCGCGATCAGCCCGCGCAGGCCGTACCAGAGGATCAGCACCAGGGCGGCCCGAATCGTGTCTCGGCCGGTGGCGGGGAGCACGAACACCAGTCCCGCCATGATTCCCGCGAGCACCGCCGCCCCGGCCGCCGCCGCCCGGCCGCGCAGCTCCTCGGTGAGCAGCGCGTCGGCCGAGACCAGGAACACCCCCGCCCCACACAGCGCCGCGCTGGCCGCGCTCGACAGCGGTCCGTCGAAGGCGGCGAGCAGCAGCGGAGCCAGGACGGCGATCCCGGCCCCGTCGCGCAGCAATCGGGTGGCGGTGCCCTCGCGCCCGGCGGCGCGCAGGCCACCCAGGTGGGGGATGCCCCCGATGACCAGTGCGGCGATGAGACCGGCGGGCGCGCGCAGGGCGAGCTCTCCGGTGCCACCCAGCACCGCCACGAAGGCGGCGATCGCCGCCACCGGCAGGGCGGTCGCGGCCAGGGCGTGGCGCAGGTCGCGCCCGTACACGAGGCTGTCGTAGAGGGTGAGAGCGAGGGCTGTCGCCATGGCCAGCGAGCCGCAGACGATGACGCTGATCCGCAAACCGAGCACCTGAGGTCGCAGGGCCGCGACCACCGCGCAGACGGCGATGCCGAGCGCGGTGTGCACCAGCGGCAGGGGCACGTCGGCGAGCGAGTGCACCTCGCCTCCCAGGCCCAGCGCTGCCCGGGCGCTCTCGGCGTAGAAGGCGTTGCCCCGGCTGCGCCGGGGAGCATCGCGGTTATCCACGGGTCGCCACCGTCACCCCGGCGCCGCCCGGGCTGCGGATGGCTCAGTCCGCGCTGCTGCCCGCGCGTCCGTAGCTGTCCTCCAGGCGCACAACGTCATCCATCTCGGGTGAGGAGACCTCGAAGAGCTCGGTGTCCTCCACCGCGATGAAGCGGTGGCGGCGCCCGGGGCGCACCCGCGCGCTCATGCCCGGGGTCATCCGGTGCACATGCAGATCGCCCGCGTCGTCCTCGAGCACCAGGTCGAGGATTCCCGACGTGATGAAGATGGCCTCGTCCTTCTGCACGTGGTACTGGAGGCTGAGGCGGTGTCCCTTGTTCACGTGGATGAGCTTGCCGAGGTACCGGTCGGTGATCGCCCATCGCAGCTCGTGACCCCAGGGCTTCTCCACCAGGTGGGGCTGCGGTCCCTGGACGTCCGATGCCTCGACGACATCGCTCATCCGCTCACCCCCAGCCTACTGGGGTTGGACACCGAGGTGCTCCTCGAGAGCGGTGAGCAGCTCGTCGACACGGCCGGCGGTCGCCGCCTCGCTGTAGACGCGCATCAGGGGCTCGGTGCCGCTCATGCGCATCAGCACCCACGAGCCGTCATCGAGATAGAACTTGAAGCCGTCGTCGGTGCGGGTGCGCACCACCTTCTCGCCGGCGATCTCCCGCGGCACATCCTTCTCGAGGCGCTGGTACACCTCCGCCTTGCGCTTCTCGTACCCGTCGCGATCGAAGCGGATGTCGTGGCGCTTGTAGGCGTGCGGTCCCACCAGCTCGACCAGGTGGGCGAGGATCCGCGACAGGGATTGCCCGTACTCCACGATCATGTCGGCGACCATCAGGCCGGCGAGGATGCCGTCCCGTTCGGGGATGTGGCCACGGAAGGCGAAGCCGCCCGATTCCTCACCTCCGAGCAGCGCGTCCGTCTCACGCATGGTGGCCCCGATGTACTTGAATCCGACCGGCATCTCGTGGACGGTGACACCGAATCGCTGGCCCAGCGCGTCGACCATCCCGGAGGTGGTCAGGGAGCGCACGATGTCCCCGCGCAAGCCGCGCTTCTCCAGCAGGTACAAGGTGAACAGCGCCATCACCTCGAGCTGGTTGATGTAGCGCCCGGTCTCGTCGATGATGCCCACCCGGTCGGCATCGCCGTCGTTGGCGATGAGCACGTCATGATCGCCCCGGGCCATCAGCGCCATCGCTTCCGGCATATATCGGTCGATGGGTTCGGGGTGCATGCCGCCGAATCCCGGGTTGCGCTCGGCATGGAGCTCGGTGACGGTGGTGCTGCCCCCGTCGAGGACCCGGGCGATCAGGCCGGCCCCGGCGCCGTACATCGCCTCGTGAGCAACGCGCAACCCGGCGGCACGCAGCCTGCCCACGTCCACCATGCGGCCCAGCTGCTCGAGGTATGAGGGCAGAGGATCGAGCAGCTCCACCCTGCCGGCGCTGACGGCCTCGTCGAAGGGCATGGTGGCGACGCCGGCGGTCAGCGCTCGTGCGGTGTTCCGCTCCAGCTCCGCGACCACCTCGGGCGAGGCCGATCCCCCGAAGTCCGGCTTGTACTTGAGGCCGTTGAACTCCATCGGGTTGTGGCTGGCGGTGACCACAACTCCGCCGGCGGCGCCCCTCTCGACCACCGTCCACGACACCGCCGGGGTGGCGGTGACGCGGTCGAGCAGGATGACCCTGCGACCGTTGGCGGCGAGCACCCGTGCCACCTCACGGGCGAACAGCTCGGCGCAGTAGCGCGCGTCGTGGCCGACCACCACGGGACGGGTCTCCCCGTCGAGGAAGGCGGCCACCCCCTGCGCCACGGCACGGACGTTGTGGTAGGTGAAGTCGTCGCCGACGACGGCTCGCCAGCCGTCGGTTCCAAAGTGGATCTCAGCGGGCATCAGCGGCATTCTGCCGGATGGGAGCGATGCCGGTGCACGCCCTCGACCGCCGCCGGTGCGTGCCGGAACCAGTTGGTAGGATGATTCGATGCGCCCGCCGCCGACAGTCACGGGCCTGGCTTGCGCCACACTGCTGGTGGCGGCGCTGGCCGGGTGCGGCAGCGACACCCAGCTTCCCCAGGCGCCGTCAACGAGCCCGTTCTCGACCGGAGCGGTGTCGATCACCCAGCGGGGCAACGCGGCCGCCGTCATCGACACCTCGTCGGCGACCTTCAAGCTCGACGATGCGGGGACGCTGGTCGCTCACCTCTCGGTCCGCTCGACGGCGGCGACGACGGTCACGCTGATCATCCGCGGATCGATCTATGACCCGCAGCACCGCCTGGTCGGCGATGTCACGGGCGGCCAGGTCGACGTCGCTCCGGGGAGCACCGCCCCGGTGCAGCTGACCGGGCCCGCGCCGGTGGGGACCATCGCCTCAGCCGTCTTCGAGCTGACCGCCCCGCCCAGCCCGACCTGAGCGCGCCCTGGGAACGACCGATCGGTCAGAGGATCTCGAGCCGGCCTGCGGCGCGGAGCCGGTCCACCACCTCTCTAACCCGTTGTGAGGCGTTCGCCGGCATGACCAGGAGGCTGTCGCCGGTGTCCACGACGACCAGCCCGTCGACACCCATGACCACCACCGCCCGGCCTCCGCGTGATTCGACCAAGCAGTCGTGGGCGTCGACCAGCAGGGTGTCTCCCACGGCGACGTTGCCGTCGGCGTCGGCGTGCGCCGCTCCGGCCGCCAAGAGGTCGCTCCACGACCCCAGGTCGGACCACTCGAAGCCGGCTCGGACCACGGTGAGACGGGCGCTGCCCTCGAGCAGCAGCGGTTCCACCGCCTGGGTGGGCAGCGCCGAGTAGAGCTCCGCGGCGCGCTCCTGGTGACCGGCGGCGCTCTCCTCGACCACCTCGCGCAGGGTGGAGTCCAGCGCGGGTGCGGCGCGGTTCAGCTCACCGAGGAAGGCGCCGGCGGTCCAGGCGAAGAGCCCGAGGTTCCAGAGATGGCGGTCCCCCGCCAGGAATGCGCGGGCTCGCTCATACGACGGCTTCTCCACGAAGGCGGCTGCATGGGCGGCGGGCAGCGCCGCGGCGGCGGCGAGCAGAACGGGATCGGCGTCGGCGGCACCAGGCGCCACCCAGGCGCCGGGCGGCTGGGGCTCGCCCACCTCGATGTAGCCGAGCCCGGTGGCCGGGTGGGTGGGATGGAGGCCGACCGTGGCCAGGCCTCCGCTGGCGGCGGCCCACCCGGCAGCGGCCAGGATCGCCGCCCGGTAGGCGCTGACGTCGCTGACGTGGTGGTCGGCGTGGACGGACACGATGAGCGCGTCGGGGTCGGCGGCGGCGATCTGGTGAACGGCCAGGCCGAGCGCGGGCCCGGTGCCCCGCGGGGCCGGTTCGGCGATCACCGAGAGGTGGGTCGCCGCGCCGCTCCCCAGGGCGGTGGCGCAGCCCGCCAGCTGATCGCGGGCGGTGACCACGTGGACGGCGTCAGCGAGCGGCGCGACCCGGTCCACGGTGGCGCGGAGCAGGGACTCGCCCTGCGGTCCCAGGGGGAGCAGGTGCTTGGGCAGCGACTCCCGGCTGAGGGGCCAGAGGCGGGTGCCGCTGCCTCCGGCGAGGACGAGGATGTGGAATGCCACCGCCGCGATGATGCCCGAGAAGCCGCGGCTGCAGGGTCAGCCGGCGGCGGCGACGGCGAGCATGGGTTCGGTGCCCGCATCCTCGGCGAGGTCGAGGGCGCGGTCGGTGCGCTCCCAGGGCAGGTCGAGGTCGCTGCGGCCGAAGTGGCCGAAGGCGGCGACCTGACGGTAGATGGGGCGGCGCAGCTCGAGCGCCGAGATGATCCCGAAGGGCGAGAGGTCGAAGTGCTTGGAGACGAGCTCCTCGATGCGCTCGACGGGGACGGTCTCGGTCCCGAACGTCTCCACCAGCACCGACACCGGCTTGACCACGCCGATGGCGTAGGCCACCTGGATCTCGCACTTGGTCGCCATGCCGGCGGCGACGATGTTCTTGGCCACCCAGCGGGCCCCGTAGGCGGCGCTGCGGTCCACCTTGGTGGGATCCTTGCCGCTGAACGCGCCCCCGCCGTGGCGGGCGTAGCCGCCGTAGGTGTCCACGATGATCTTGCGGCCGGTCAGCCCGGCGTCGCCCTGGGGCCCGCCGATGACGAAGCGCCCGGTGGGGTTGACGTGGCGGATGGTGTCGTCGTCCAGCCACTCCGCGGGGATCACCGCCTCCACCACGTGGCGCTGGATCTCGTCGTAGATCTGCTCGTGAGAGGCGTCCTCGGAGTGCTGGATGCTGACCAGGACGTTGTCGACTCGCCGGGGACGGCCGTCGGCGTCGTACTCGACGGTGACCTGGGTCTTGCCGTCGGGCCGCGACCAGCGCAGGGTCCCGTCGCGGCGCTTCTCGCTGAGCCGCCGAGCCAGCCCGTGGGCGAGCTGGATCGGCGCCGGCATCAGCTCCGGCGTCTCGTCGCAGGCGAAGCCGAACATCATTCCCTGGTCGCCCGCTCCACCGGTGTTGACGCCCTGGGCGATGTCGGGCGACTGCTCATCGATGCAGACGAGCACCCCGCAGGTCTCGTAGTCGAACCCGTACTTGGCCCGGACATAGCCGATGTCCTTGATGGTCCGGCGCACCACTCCCGCGATGTCCACGTAGGCATCGGTGGAGATCTCGCCGAAGACCAGCGCGGTGCCCGTGGTGAGCGCCGTCTCACAGGCCACCCGCCCCAGCGGGTCCTTCGCGAGGACGGCGTCGAGGACGGCGTCGCTGATCTGGTCGGCGATCTTGTCCGGATGACCCTCGGTGACGGACTCCGACGTGAACAGGCGGCGAGACACTGGCGAGCTCCGATCAGGCGTGAGCCGACGTCGAACAGCGCCGGCGAGACCCAGCCAGTGTAGCGATGGCGACCGACGCTCAGCCCTCGGCCGACGGCCACTCGGTGGACAGCACGGAGTAGATCTCCAGGTCGACGTGCCCGCTCGCCAGCAGCTCGGCGTCACGCAACGTGCCCTCGTGAACCAGGCCCAGCCGCTCGGCCACGGCACGGCTGCGGGCATTCCGCGTCGCCGCGCGCAGTTCCACCCGGTGCAGCCCGAGCGGACCGAACGCAAGGTCGACCAGTGCTGCCACCGAGCGGGTCACCAGGCCCCGGCCGG
>DASZKZ010000080.1:0-15635 GCA_035552595.1 Candidatus Dormiibacterota bacterium | reverse complement strand
GAGGTGCTCTCGGGGCACACGCAGGACACGAACTCGTCGTTCCTGGCTCGCCACGCGTTCGCCGCGGGGTACCCCGTGCGGCGCATCGAGGTGGTCGCCGATCAGCTCGACGACATCGGGGCGGCGGTCCGGCGCGCTGTCGACGAGGGCACAGCCAGGATCGCCGTGTGCGGCGGGATCGGGCCGACTCCCGACGACCGCACCTTCGAGGCGGTCGCCGTCGCCCTCGATCGACCGCTCGAGGAGAGCACCATCGCGCTCGCCCACATCAGCGGCATCGTGGCGCGGATGCACGCCGCCGGGTGGGTCACCAGCGACGAGGTGAGCGCGGGCAACCGTCGCTGCGCCACGGTGCCGGCCGGGGGCATCGTGCTCGCCAACCGTCGCGGCATGGCGCCGCCGATGGCGTACGAGCTGGGGGATGACCGGTGGCTGTTCATCCTCCCCGGCGTCCCGCGCGAGTTCACCACCATCGTCGAGGAGGAGCTGATCCCGCGCTTCTTCGCGGGCGGCACCGCCACCTCGGTGGTGGAGGCGCGCTATCGAGGCGTGCCCGAATCCGAGCTCTACCCTCCTCTGCACCGGTTGGCCGAGGAGTTCGCGGACGTGGCGGCCGGCTCCTATCCGCAGAGCGAGGCGCGACAGGTGATCGTCCGCCTTCAGGGCCTCGACCCCGAGCGGGTGCGTGCCGCGGCGCGGCGGATGCTCGAGCTCGATCCTCGCGGCGAGCTGCTCCCCGCCACGATGACGGACAAAGAAAAAGAGGAGAGCCGGCGCTCTCCTCTCTCCGGATCGCGCTAGGCGATCCGCTCAGCCAACCTTCTGCAGGTTGCGCGCCCGCGGGCCCTTGGGACTGTCGACCACCTCGAACGTCACCGACTCACCCTCTTCGAGGCTGTCGAAATCGACAGTGGTGAGCTCGGTGCGGTGGAAGAAGGCCTCCGAACCATCGTCTCCACGGACAAAGCCAAATCCGCGGTCGGGGCTGATCATCTTGATGCGGCCAGCGGGCACTTGCGGTCCTCCAGGACTCCAGCTGACATCGAACAACCCGACACGCTCGCGCCGCCGACCCCGAGCGGGGACGTCCCGGGTCAGCACCGGGAACCTGCGATCAGCGCGATCGAGAGCGTGACCGCAAGCGGGGAAATCCGTTCCGTGTCGACGCTCAGTCCAGAATAGCAGGAGCGTCGCCCCGGTCGCGTTGCCACGACGCGTACAGATCGAGCAGCGAGTCCGGAAGGTTGGCGTAATAGGATTCGACGTCGATCCCGGGCGGATACGGCGACGGCTCGGCGACCGCGTGCTCGCGGCTGGACAGGCCGTCCCACGCCTCCGCGATGGGTTTGGAAACGCCTGTGCTGTCAACGATTCCGAGCCGTGCCCACCAGGGTCTGCGATCGGCCGGGGGAGCCGCGACCAGGCGCTCTCCCCAGTCGCTCCAGGCGCACGCGTGGAGCCCGCACGCGCCGCTGCCGACGAGGCGTTGCAGCATCTGGTCGGCGTGGCGTCGGGCGTCGTCGGGCGCAGCGGTGACCCGATCGACGCCAGTCCGGTCCGCGGGCGCCACGCCGGCCACCTCGCCGGACGCGATTCCCAGCTCCACCACCGCTGCAACGTCCGCGCCGCCCAGCGCCAGGGCCAGCTCCGTGACGAACACGGCGCGGTCCGCGGCCAGCGGATCACCGGGCAGCGCCAGCCGTTGTGGGCGCAGCGCCACACCGAGGACATCGACGCGCTCGGCGAGCGCCGCCAGGCGGACGCCGCGGCCGCCGACCACGTCGCCCTGACCGAGGGTGAGACGGCACTCCTCCTCGCCGGCTCGAACGCGCTCCGCGAGCAGGGCCGCCCAGGCCGCCATCTCCGCGGTTCGACGGGGCCGGATGGTGGCGGCCGGGTCATACCCCAGATCCCAGGCGGCCACGGCGGGATGGCCGGCGAACGCGGCGAGCATGGCGTCGAGCCAGCGCACCTGCACCTCGAGCATGAGGGGATCGGCGTAGATGTCGCGCGGGCCTCCGGGGACGACGCGCGCATCGGTGACGCAGCGCACCCCACGACGAGGCGCGCGGCGGTCGATGGCGTAGGCGGGCAGCATCACGCAATCGCCGATCGACTGCCCGAACAGCGTGACCACCACGCCGAGCCTCAGCTCCCGAGCGATGGTGAGCAGCGTCTCCAGGTCGCGCATGCGGCGGGGATGGGGGGCGCGGTCGGTGGGCATGAACGCATCCCAGCTGAGCAGCACCCGCACGGCCGCGATGCGCCGCGACGCGATCGCTGCGAGGTCGCGCCGCACCGTGTCGACAGCGAACTCGTGCCACATGTACGGGCCCACGGCGGCCGGCCAGTAGGTGACTCCGACCTCGAGAAGATCGGGCCTGGGGCGCGGCATCAGCGCAGCCTAGTACACGAAGAGGTCGATGCCTCCGGCGACGGTGAGCACCTGGCCGGTGATGTAGCGTGCCTCCGGCGAGACCAGGAAGCAGATGGCATGGGCGATGTCCTCGGGCTCGCCGGCGGTGCGCAGCGCGGTGCGCAGCACCATCCGGTCGTTCATCTTCGGGCTTCCCGCCTTGAACGCCTCGGTGCTGATGATGCCCGGGGCGATCACGTTGGCGGTGATCCCGTACCGTGCCCCTTCGAGCGCCATCGACTTGCCCATCCCGATCAGGCCGGCCTTGGTGGTGGAGTACGAGGCCTGGCCGAATCCGCCCAGGGTCCCGGCCACCGAGGCCATGTAGATCACCCTGCCCCAGTTGCGCTCCCGCATGTATGGCCACACCGCCTTGGTGCAGAGCATCGCGCCGGTGAGGTTGACGCGCAGGTCGCGCTCCCACAGCTCCTCGCTCTGGTTCTCGATCTGGCCGATGTGGTCGAGGGTGCCGGCGTTGTTGACGAGGATGTCGATGGAGCCGAACTCCTTCTTGACCTGGGCGAAGACCTCGGTCACCTGGTCGCGGTTGGTGACGTCCATCTTCATGGCCGCGGAGCGCCGCCCCATGCGGCGGATCTCGTCACTGGTCTGCTCGGAGTAGACGGCGTGCTGCGAGGTGAAGAGCTGTGCCAGCGCGGAGTTGGCACCCTCCGCCGCCTCCTGGATGCCGGGGTCGGACTCGATGAGGATGTCGGTGACCACCACGTCGGCGCCGGCGCGGGCCAGGGCCAGGCAGTCGGCACGGCCGAGGCCCCGCGAGCCCCCGGTGACGACGGCCACCCTGCCGGTGAGGTCGAACATCCTGCTCTCCCCGATGAGGTGTTGAACGGCTGCCGATTATCGCCAAGCGCGGCGATCTCCCGCGGTGTCCGATGAGCGGTCGGCTATAGTCGCCGCGACCTGACGGCGATGGGGCTCGCCGCGCGCGCCGGTGGAACGGCTGATGGCTCCTACTGGGGGCTTGGTCATGCGTACCGCACTCGCAATCACCGCGGCCGGGGGGCTCGGCGCCCTGAGCCGCTACGCCCTGCAGGCTCTGATCGACCCTCGGAGCGACCTGCCGTGGGGAACCTTTGCCATCAACGTTTCGGGATCGTTCCTGCTCGGGCTGATCTTCACCCTGACAACCGAACGCCTCAGCGTCCAACCCTGGCTGCGAACGGCCCTCACCGTCGGCTTCCTGGGGGCGTACACCACGTTCTCGACACTCGCTTTCGAGACCGTCAGACTGCTCGATTCGAGGGAGTGGCTGCTCGCCATTCTCAACATGGCTGGGAGTGCCATTGCCGGCGTCCTGGCGGTGGTCGGCGGCATCCTGGTCGCGAGGGTCGTGGTGTGAAGCTTGAGGGCGAGGGGCAGCTGCTGCGCATCTTCATCGGCGAGTCCGATCACTGGAAGGGGCAGCCATTGCACCAGGCGATCGTCCGTCTCTTCCGGGAATCGGGACTCGCGGGAGCCACCGTGATTCGCGGCGTCGAGGGGTTTGGTGCGAGCTCGCGCGTTCACACCACGCGCCTGCTCCAGCTCAGCCAGGACCTGCCCCTGGTCATCGAGGCGGTCGACACAGAGGAGCATATTGCGGACCTCCTCCCACGCCTGGACGAGATGGTGGCCGAGGGAATGATGACGCTCGAGCGCGTACACGTGATCACCTACCGGGGGCGCGCCCATGAGTGATCCGGTCACGGTCGACGTGGTCGTCGAGGTCCCCAAGGGGAGCCGCAACAAGTTCGAGTGGGATCCTGAGGTAGGAGCCATGCGCCTCGATCGCGAGCTGTTCACGGCCACCCGCTACCCCGCCGATTACGGCTTTGTTGTCGGCACCCTGGGAGAGGACGGTGATCCGGTCGATGCGCTGGTCTTGCTCGGCGAAGCGACCTTCCCGGGCTGCCACGTCTTCTGCCGTCCGCTTGGAGTTTTCTGGATGACCGACGAGCACGGTCCGGACGCCAAGCTGCTCATGGTCCCTTCCGCCGATTCCCGCGTCGCCTGGACGGAGCTCGACGACGTCCCCGAGTCCCTCCTGCTGGAGATCGCCCACTTCTTCGAGATCTACAAGGAGCTGGAGCCGGGCAAGGTGAGTCAGGTTCGCGGCTGGGACAACCGCGCCGCGGCGGAGGCGGAGATTCGCAGGGGCCGGGAGCGGCTTGGCAACCGCCCATGAGGCGGGGACTGGGCCGCTGTGATCAGCCGGCGGCGGCCACCGGCGCGATGGCGGCCGGGTCCTCCTTGATCACCCGCGGACGGGCGGCCAGCGCCTTGCGCTCCCCCAGGATCAGGCGGCTGATGACCAGGCGCTGGATCTCGGCTGTGCCCTCCCAGATCTGGTAGATCTTGGCGTCGCGCATGAAGCGCTCCACCGGGTATTCCTTGATGTAGCCGTAGCCACCCAGCACCTGCACGGCGTCGGTGGTGACCCGCATGGCGACGTCGCCGGCCATCAGCTTGGCCATGGAGCCCTCGCCACGCGCGAAGGGGATGCCGTTCTGCGCCATCCAGGCCGCCCGCAGGGTCAGCAGCCAGGAGGCGTCGATCTCGGTGGCCATGTCGGCGAGCTTGAAGGCGATCGCCTCGTGGCGCGCGATCGGCTTGCCAAAGGCCTGGCGTTCCAGCGAGTAGTCGCGCGCGAACTCGAAGGCCGCACGGGCGATTCCCACAGCGCCGGCGGCGACCAGCGGACGGGTGGCCTCGAGCATCAGCAGAGCTCCGATGGCGCCCGGACCGGTGGCGTTGCCCTCCTTGTCGAAGCCGAGGCGGGCCTCCTCAGGCACGAAGCAGTCCTCGAAGATGACCTGCGCGGTGTGGGAGGCGCGCACCCCGAGCTTCTTCTCCTTGCGGCCCTGGCGCATGCCGGGGGTGTCCTTCTCGATGACGAAGCCGGCGATCCCCGCCGCCCCTGCCGCCTTGTCGGTGGTGACGAAGGCCACCTGGATGTCGGCGATGCCGCCGTTGGTGCAGAACTGCTTGGTGCCGTTGAGCACGTAGCCGCCGTCCACCTTGGTGGCGGTCGTCTCCAGCGCCATCGAATCCGAGCCGCTGTTGGGCTCGGTCAGCCCCATGGCGCCGATGCGCAGCGTCTGGGGGTCGCACATCATGCCGATGTACTTCTTCTTCTGGTCCTCGGTGCCCATGGCGATGATGGCCGCTCCGGCCAGACCGGAGGCGTTGATGGAAACAGCGATGCCGGCGTCACCCCAGGCCATCTGCTCGGTGAGGATGAGCGAGCTCATCAGGTCGATGCCGCCGCCGCCATAGTCCTCGGGGAATCCGCTGGCGGCGTCGAGGCCGAGCTCGTGGGCCTTCTTCATGACCGCCCACGGCGTCTCCTCCTTCTCGTCGTAGTCGGCGGCGACGGGGCGCATCTCGTTGACCGCGAACTCGTGGGCGAGCTTGCGGATCTCCTCCTGCTCCTGGGTGTAGCTGAAGTCGAAGGCCATGACTGTCCCTCTATCGTGGGAGCCGGACGGAGGCCCGGCCGTTGGTGAGGACGCGCTCGCCGCTGCTCGACACCGCCTCCAGCTCGAGGGTGGCGATGCCCCGGGGATGATCGATCTCCACCACCCGGCCGGTGCAGGTGATCGTCTCCCCGGGAAGAAGCGGCTTGGAGAAGCGGCAGGCGATCGACGCCACCCGCTCGTACCCTCCCGCCCAGCGGGCCACGGCCTCGGTGAGGATGCCCATGTCGAGCAGGCCGTGCGCGATCGTGCCGGGGAGCCCGACGGAGCGGGCGAACTCCGGATCGACGTGGATGGGGTTGTGGTCGCCCGACGCTTCCGCGTAGGCGTCGATCTGCGCCTGCGTCACCGTGCGTGCCAGGGGGGTCATCTCGTCCCCGACCGCGACCGGCCCCAGGGTCGCGGCGCCGGTGTCGCTCATCGGATGATCATCAGCGAGCGGCCCCGGCAGACCGTCTCGCCGTCCTGGCGGCGGGCCTCGTGCTCGATGCTGAGAAAGGTCATGCCGCGCTTCTCCTCGACCGACGCGATCACCGCCGTGGCGTCGAGGACGTCACCGGCGCGCACCGGGGTGGGCCACTCGAATGACTGCTCGCCATGGACCAGGCCGGCGAGGTTCACCCCCACCTCGGCATCTCCGAAGAGCTGGTAGAGGGTGGGAAACAGGCAGTAGAAGGCGCCATACGTCGGCGGCACCGCCCCCGGGGAGTAGGGGTCGTCCGAGCCGCCGATGGCGCGCTCGAACGCCTCTGCCGCGGCGCCGTCGACGACCTGCCCGGCCGCCTGGTAGCGCCGGCCCACATGGCTCTGATCAGGCACGCAGGACCTCCTCGACGCTGTGGTCTGGGCTGGCTCGATGACCGTGCACCCGGCAGGTCAACGCGTCACGCCGACCTGAAAATTGACATCGGCGTCAACATTTCTTCTCCGACTATATCATCGGGGTACCGCGCTGTCCTCGAACGATTCTCGGAAGCGCGGCCTGGTCCCCGGCCTCCAGCAGCGCCTGCAACGGTTTGACGCAACTGCGCAGCGTGGTCACCGCGCTGGGGTCGCCGGCGCCGCCGAGAAGGCATCCCGCGGCGTCGACGACGGCGACATGGCCCCGGACCACCGCCTCCAGCGCCGTCCCGCGGCGGGCGGTGGCGAGGTGGGCGGGCGACGGTCCGGGCACGGCCCGCAGTGTTGCAGGCCGTGCCCGGTCAACGAGAGGTCAGACCAGCCCCACCATGGCGGTCTGACGGTGGAAGCGCACCCGGCAGCGCTGGCACTTGAAGACCAGCCGGAGGCCGAGGCGGCCGATGACTCCGGCCTCGCGGTCGAGGCAGTTGGGGCAGATGGCGTGCTCCTCCGCGAACTCGTCGGGCACGTCCTTGAGCGGCAGTTCCACGGGCTTGTACTTCCTCATGGGGTGCATGGTAGCACTCTATGCGACAGTGTCAATATCAGATTTAGCACCAGCCTGAGGGTGCGCCCGGCGGAAAAGGCGGAACTCGCTGAGGATCCGCCGGCGGCGCCGTTCCACCTGCTGATCACCGCGCTCGGCGACGAACAGCTCGGGGTGGCGGCCGCGCGCGTCGCCCATCGCCGCGCGGAGGAACACCGCCGCCAGGCTGGCCAGCGGCACCGCCACGAAGGCGCCGAGAAACCCCCCGATCTCGATGCCCGCGAACAGAGCCAGCAGTGTGACCAGGGGGTGCAGGCGCACGAACCGCGCCTGGATTCGCGGCGCCAGGAAGTAGCCCTCGACGATGTGGATGGCGACGAAGAGGAGGAGCGCGAAGAGCGCCGTCAGGGGGCTCCTGGTGAGCGCCAGCAGGATCGCCACCGCTCCCCCGATGAACGCCCCCACCAGCGGGATCAGCTCGAAGCTGGCGGCCGCGATCGCCACCACGATCGGGTACGGCACCCCGATGACGAAGCAGCCGGCGCCGGCCAGGGTGCCCACGATGAGTGCCATCACCAGCTGTCCGCGCACGTAGCCACCGACCACCACGCCGAAGGCGTCGAAGGCGAAGCTGGCCTCTGCGCGGACGCGGCCGGGGAGCAGGTTGACGATGCCGGCACGCAGCTCGCTGCCGTCCTTGAGCATCCAGAAGGCCACCACCAGGGTCACCAGGATGTCGAGGACGATGGTCAGGGTCTGGGTGACGATGTTGACCAGGATGCCCGCCACCTGGCCGGACACGTCACTGGCGATGGTGGTGGACACTCCGTTGCCGCTCAGCTGGATGCCGTGCGCGGCCAGCTGGGTGCGCAGCGAGGTGAGAATGTCGTTGATCTGCTTGATCAGGGCGGGTCCCTGCCTGGCGAGCTGCGACGCCTCGTCGACGATCGGGGTGGCGATCAGGAAGCCGATGAGGCCGGCGATCCCCAGACCTACGAGCAGCGTCAGCGCGATGGCGACGGTGCGGTTGAGGTGGAGGCGCTCCTCCAGGAGCCGGACCACCGGCCCGGCGATGAACGCGATGACGGCTCCAAACAGCACGTAGAGGAGGACGGTGAGCACCGCCCCCAGCACCGATCGCACCACCCCGAGGAGCTGGATCGCCACGAAGATGGTGACCAGGATCGCCGCCGCCCTGATCCACCACCAGGTCGAGGCGCGGATGCTCGCGGGTGGGCCGGTGGCCCCACCGCGGGATGGGCTGCTGGCGCTCTGCGCGCTGCTCGCGCGGGGCTGCCGTTCGGTCATCCAAATCAGTGTACGGGCGGCGTCCGCCCGCATCTGTCCGATCTTTGACGGAGGGCATCGGCCTTTGCTAGCCTCCGGCACGGCCCGGTGTTGGGAAACGGTCGCGGTCCGAAGGCACCGGTTGAGGAGGGGCGGTCATTCGCGGTAGTCGACACCGACTTATCCGGCACGCGTGGGTGCTCCTGGCCGCCGCTCTGCTGCCCCTGCTTGCGCCCCGTGCCTCGTCGACCGTCGCCGCCGTGGTCACCTCTCCACAGCCCAGCGGCGACATCATCCTCAGCGCCGTCATCGAGGGCCCCGCGATCGTCCCGCCGATCGCCGCGCGGCCTGCCCAGACGATGGTGGTCGCGCCCGGCCAGACAGTGGAGTCACTGGCCACCTCCGAGCACTCCGACGCGGCCGCGATCCGCTGGGCCAACGGGCTTCCCACCGGCACCGAGCCCGCCCCGGGAATGGCTCTCCTGCTCCCTCCCGGCGCCGGCGCGCTGGTCGCCGTCCTCTCCAAGGAGCGGCCCAGCGCGTTCGCCAAGCGCCTCGGTCTCGACCCCCGGGTGGTCCTCGACTACAACGCCCTGGCCAAGGACACGCCTCGCCCGGACGGCAGCTACCTCCAGGTGCCGCTCAGCGCCGCTCCCCGGGGGGCGCTGGTGGGCCGCTACTTCTCCCGATCCGCCGATGGCGCTCCCGTCATCGTCGAGGTGCACACCTCGGTGCCGGACGGCTTCCCCTACGGGCAGTGCACCTACTACGCGGCGCTGCGCCGCAACGTCACCTGGGCCGGTAATGCCTGGACGTGGTTCGACGCCGCCAACGGCATCCGTCCCGAGGGTCACACCGCGGTCACCGGCGCCATCGTGGTCTTCCACACCGGCTGGTTCGGCCACGTGGCCTACGTCGACAGCGTCAACACCGACGGCAGCTTCGTGATCTCCGAGATGAACTACTACGGCAACGGCGGCGGCTGGGGGCGGGTGGACCACCGCACCATCACGCACGGCGATTTCGGGACCGTCACCGGGTTCATCTACTAGCCGTAAGCGGACCGCCATCGGAGGATGGCGCGAGGGGGTCCTGCTGGGCTTCGCGGGCGTCTGCGTCGCTCCATGCTTGCCACTGGCAAGCACTCCGCTCCTTCGCCCGACTGCAGATTCAGCTGGACCCCCTCACACCCTCCTCCGACGGTACCTATCTGGTCGGTGGATCCCCGCGTAGTGGACCGGATCGGCGGGACCACGATGGGGCGTTGGTTGCCACAGGTGGCGTCACTGGAAGGGTCCTTTCCCTGCCATGGACGCTTATCAGCCCAAAGTGCCGTCGTAACAGGCGTAGTCACTCACGGGCCTATCGTCTACCAGGAAGTGGGTTGGTCGGCGGCCGGGGGCGTCCAGCAGAATCTGCAGTCGGCCGAAGGAGCGGAGAACTCGCCGGTGGCGAGTTCGCAGTGACGCAAACGGCCGCGAAGCCCTGCAGGATGCCCCCGGCCGCCGACCGAGTCGCCGCCCCGCAGAAGGTCACCCCGAGAAGCGGTACCCGATCCCCGGCACGGAGTGGATGTACGTCGGCTTCTCTGCGTCGGGTTCGATCTTTCTGCGCAGCCGGTAGACGTGGGCGTCCACGGTGCGGGTCTCGATCTCGACCTCGTAGCCCCAGACCCGGCGGAGCAGCTCGCCGCGGCTCATCACCTGTCCGGGGCGGGAGGCGAGCAGCGCCAGCAGGTTGAACTCGGTGAGCGTGAGCATCACCTCCTCGCTGTCGCGGAAGGCCTGGCGGCGGCCCAGGTCGATGGTCAGCCCGGGGAACTCGAAGCGATCGCGAGGCTGCTCCTGCGAGGAGATCTCGCTGCGGCGCAGGTGGGCGCCGATGCGAGCCATCAGCTCGCGCACCTCGAAGGGCTTGGTGACGTAGTCGTCCGCGCCGAGCTCGAGGCCGACGACCACATCGATGGTGTCGGCTTTGGCGGTGAGCATGATGATGGGCACGCGCGCTCCCTCGGAGCGGAGGCGGCGGCACACGTCGAGGCCGCTCATCCCCGGGAGGTTGATGTCGAGGATGATCAGGTCGGGGCTCTGCTCGCGTGCCGCCGCCAGCCCGTCGACGCCGTTGGCGGCCTCGAGAAGCGTGTGGTTCTGGGCGCTGCACGCCAGCCGGACGACCTCACGGCTGGGGGCGTCGTCCTCGACGATGAGGATGGTCTTTCCGGCTCCGGTCATGAGGCTTCGGTCTCCAGGTACGTGGCGATCCTCTGCACGAAGTTCGCCACCTCGATGGGTTTAGAGATGTATCCCGAGCAGCCGGCGGCGAGTGCCTCCTGCTCGTTGCCCTTCATGGCGTTGGCGGTGAGCGCGACGACGGGGATCGACGAGGTCTTGGGGTCGGACTTGAGCATCCGCGTGACGGTGAGGCCATCGATGCCCGGGAGCTCGATGTCCATCAGCACGAGATCGTACGGGGAACTCCGGGCCTTGTGCAGACCCTCGTTGCCGTCCACGGCGATGTCCACCTCGAACCCGTTGCCGTTCAGCACCATGGTGGCCAGCTCCCTGTTGCTCTGGTTGTCCTCGACCAGCAGGATGCGGTTGTGGCGGTGGCCGTTGGGGATCTGCAGGCCGGCCAGGGGCAGACGGAAGGTGAACACCGACCCCGTTCCGGGCTCGCTGTCCAGCTCCATGGTCCCCCCGTGGAGCTCGACGATGCGGCGCGTCAGAGAGAGGCCCAGGCCGGTGCCCTCCACCTGGCGGGTGGTGGCGCTGTCCACCTGGTAGAACTCGTTGAAGATGCGCTCGTGGTGCTCGCGCGGGATGCCGACCCCGGTGTCACCCACCAGCAGGCAGAGCGTGTCGGCGCCCTCCGCCCGTGCCTTGATCCACACCTGTCCACCCTGAGCGGTGAACTTGATGGCGTTGCTGAGCAGGTTGTACAGCACCTGTTTGAACTTGCTCTTGTCCGCCCTGACGAGGAGATCCTCGGGGACCACGTCGATGGAGAGGTCGATGTCACGCCGCTCGCTCAGCGAGCGGATCACGTTGTGCACCTCGCGGACCGCGTTGTTGACGAAGAAGTCGTCGTAGCTGAGCTCCATCCGGCCGGCTTCGATCTTGCTGAGATCGAGGACGTCGTTGACCAGCTCGAGGAGATGCTTGCCCGAGGTATGGATGTTCTCCAGGCACTCGTGGCGCTGTTCCTCGTCGAGGGCGACGAGGTTGTCCTTGAGGATCTCGCTGAAGCCGAGGATGGCGTTGAGCGGGGTACGCAGCTCGTGGCTCATGTTGGCCAGGAACTCGCTCTTCAGCCGCGAGATCTCGTTGATCTGCGCGTAGCTGCGCTCCAGCTCGCGCTTCTGTTCGGCGATCTGGGCCAGCTGCACCGTCTGGCGGGCGTGCAGCCGGGCGTTGTCGATGGAGATGGCGGCCTGGTTGGCGATGACCTGCATCAGCGCCTGTTCGACCGAGGTGAACGGGCGTACCTCGCGTCGCGCCATGGTGAGCGCGCCGACCAGGCGCTGCGGCGACTGCAGCGGCATCACCAGGCAGCTTCTCGGCGCGTGCGCCATGGGCAGGTTCTTGAAGCGACTGTCCTTGGTGGCATCCACCACCGACACCACCTTGCGCCGCTGCGAGGCCCATCCCACGATCCCCTCACCGAGCTCGAAGGTGGCCACCTGCGCGACCGACTCGGTGAACGGGAAGGTGGCGATGGCGCTGAGGCTCTTGCCGTCCTCATCGAGGAGGAACACGGTGGCGGCGTCGCAGGCCACCAGGTCGGAGGCGGCCTTGAGCATGAAGTCGATGGTCTCTTTCAGCTCCAGGCTGGAGGTGAAGAGATTGCCGACCTGTCCGAGCAGATCGACAATGACCTTGTCGTCCATGGCTGCGCGAGTATACCGGCGCCCAGGCGACAGCAGACCACTTCCGCGCATATCGGCAGTCGCCAATAAGCGAAGGGGGAACACCGTTCCCCCCTAGGGCACCCCCCATCTGGCGGTGTCGGCTCCGGCGACATGAAGTCGCCTCCGCCGACGGAGATAGGGGACTGGCGTCTCCCCCTTCGCCCCATCAGCCCTTGCGGGCCTTGATCTCCTCGATCACCTGGGGAAGGATCTTGAGCGCGTCTCCGACGACACCGAGGTCGGCGAGCTTGAAGATGGGGGCGTCGGCGTCGCGGTTGATGGCGATGATCGTCTTGGCTCCCTTCATGCCCACGGTGTGCTGCATGGCGCCACTGATCCCGCAGGCGATGTAGACACCGGGCTTGACGGTCTTGCCGGTCTGTCCCACCTGCATGGCGTACGGCACCCAGCCGGCGTCGACCACTGCGCGGCTGGCGCCCACGGCGCCGCCGATCAGCGAGGCGAGCTGCTCGAGGAGCTCGAAGTTCTTGGGGTCACCCAGGCCGCGGCCGCCGCTGATGACCACCGGCGCCTCCTCGAGCTTGGGCCCGGAGGCCGCCTCGGCGCGGCGCTCGACCACCCGCACGGCACGGTGCTGCTCGGCGATCTCCGAGGTCAGCGGCGCCACCGTCGCGGGGCCGCCGCCGCCGCTCTCGGCGGCGAAGGACTTGGGCCGGATCAGAGCGATCGCCGGCTTCTTGGCGGTGAAGGCGGTGGTCACGTCCTGGGTGGCGCCGAAGATCGAGGACTGCACGCTCACCTGGCCGTTGGCAGCGACGTCGAGGCCATTGGCGATGACCGGCGCGTCGAGCTTGGCGGCGAGGCGGCCGGCGACGTCGCGGCCCAGGTACGTGGAGGCGATGAGGACGAGGTCGGGCTGGTGCTGGCCGGCGAGGGCGGCGATGGCGTCGGCCGCGGGGCCGCCGGGGAGGAGCTCGCCGTAGGCGGCGTCGGTGCCGGCGTGCACGGTGGTGGCGCCGTACTCGCCGAGGAGCCCGGCGGCCGCCTCCGCCTGCGGGGAGAGGGCCACCGCTTCGACGGTGCCGCCGAGCGAGCGTGCCTTGGTGAGCAGCTCGAGCACGGCGGGGATGGGCTTGCCGTCCACGATCTCCGCGAACACCCAGGTGGTTGCCACCGCCATCTCAGATCACCTTCTTCTCGGCGAGGAAGTCGACGATCCGCTTGGCCGCCTCGCCGTCGTCCTGCACGATCTCGCCGGCGGCCCGGACCGGCGCCGCCTCGACTGTGGTGATCTCCTGGCCGGCGCTGGCTCCGCCCAGCCCCTCCACGCCGAGGTCGGCGAGGCTGGGCCGGTCGAGGGGCTTCTGCTTGGCCCCCATGATTCCCTTCAGCGAGGGATAGCGGGGCTCGTTGACGCCGGCGGTGACGCTGACCACCACGGGAAGCTTGGCGTCGACCACCTCGATGCCGGTCTCGGTCTGCCGTTCCACCCTGAGGATGTCGCCCTCGTAGGAGACGGACTTGGCGAAGGTGACCGCGGGGATGTCGAGGAGCCCGGCGAGCATCTGGGGGACCACACCGGTGTAGCCGTCGGTGGACTCGGTGGCGGTGATGACCACATCGAACTCCTGCTTGCGGATCGCCGCGGCCAGCACCTTGGCGGTGGTCAAGGCGTCGGACCCGGCCAGCGAGTCGTCGCTGATCAGCACTCCTCTGGCGGCGCCCATGGCGAGGGCCTTGCGCACCGTGTCGAGGCCGCGTTCGGGGCCCATGCTGATCACCGTCACCTCGCCGCCATGCTTCTCGGCGAGCTGGAGGCCCGCCTCCACGCCGAACTCGTCGCCGGGATCGAGCACCAGCTCGCCGTCGCGCTTGAGGTTGTGGTTGGACGCATCCAGCTGGCCCGCCGAATTGGGGTCGGGCACCTGCTTGACGCAAACGACGACGTTCATTCGGACTCCTGCGTGGGTGTGCGAGGGCGCCGTGACTCTACCCGACCGGGGCGAGCACGGCCCCTTGCCTCCCCGGCCGCGGAACCGCTTCTCAGGTACACCTCAGCGCCGCGCTCGCCCCCGAGGAGGACAATCGTCGGGCAGCTTCCAGCCCGAGAGAGGCCACATCAGGATGCGTCCGATCAGCAGAGCCGCCCACTGGGCCGGCGGACATGCGTTCCCCGTGATCGCGGCCAGCGCCCTCGTCGTCGGCGTCACCGGCGCCGGCATCGGCTACGCGGTCGCCGGCCAGGGCGCCACCGCGGCCACCACATCGCCCGCCCCGGTAACTGCGGGATCCACCAAGCTCGCCCCGCTGCCGGGCGCCGGTGCCATCAGTGGCCCAGGCTCTGCTCAGGTGGCCCGCGCCGTGCGGCAGACGCTGAACGCGATCGCCAACGAGATCGGGCAGAGCGTCACCACGATTCGCGGCGAGCTCGCCTCCGGCAAGTCGATCGACCAGATCGCGGGTGCCAAGGCGCCGGCGATCGAGAGCCGGATCGTGGCGCAGTTCACCAAGCTCGCCGGCCGGGCCGTCAGCGCAGGCAAGATCACCACGACGCAGGAGACCTCGATCCTGGCGATGGCCAAGACCAAGGTCGCGGCGCTCATGGCCGAGCCGGGCACGCAGCTCCTCAAGGACGCGCGCGGCGACTTTCAGTTCCTCAAGGGCAACGGCGCGAGGCACCTCCCCCCGCCGGCGGCCGCGGCTCCCACACCCGCCGCCTGAGCTGAGGCGCCGGGCTCCCGTCGCGGCTCGCCCGGATACACTGCGGCGATGCCCAAGTCCTATGCCAACGCCGACCAGGTGATCGATCCGGCCAAGAGATACAGCGCGACGATCGCCACCGACAAGGGCGACATCGTGATCGCCCTGCACGCGGACAAGGCACCGAAGAGCGTCAACAACTTCGTCTTTCTCGCCCGCGACGGCTTCTACGACGGGCTCACGTTTCATCGCGTGGAGCCGGACTTCGTCATCCAGGCGGGGTGTCCCGAGGGGAGCGGCCGCGGCGGTCCCGGCTATCGCTTCGAGGACGAGCCCGTGCAGGGCGAGTACATCGCCGGCGCGGTCGCGTGCGCCAACGCCGGGCCCAACACCAACGGCTCGCAATTCTTCATCTGCACCGTCGACAACCGCCACAAGCTCGCCAAGGCGTACAACCTCTTCGGCCAGGTGGTCAAGGGCATGGACGTGGTCGGCGAGATC
>DASZKZ010000079.1:0-7298 GCA_035552595.1 Candidatus Dormiibacterota bacterium | reverse complement strand
TGCTTTCCGGGGCGCGCGCCCGGCAAGTCCGGCGACCGCCGTCCCAGCGCTCGCGAGGTCGCGCTCTGCAGCGGCTGGCTGGACGCCTACCTGGAGCTGCTCCAGCCCGCCTTGATCATCTGCATCGGCACCCTGGCACACTCTCGCTTCCTCCCCGGTCGCCCGCTCGAGTCCATCGTGGGCACGGCCTGGTCGAGCGGCGGTGAGCTTGTCGCGGGAGTGCCCGGGGTGGCCCCCGCTCTGCTTCCGCTGCCCCATCCGTCCGGACAGAGTCGATGGCTCAACGATCCGCAGCACGTGCGCCTTCTGGGGCGCGCGCTGACACGGTTGCGCGACCTCTCCGTCTGGGCAGCCTCGACGGCTGTGTGACCTCGTCGCGGCCGGCTCCGCCCGTGGCACGGCGGTTGCTATGATCCGCGAGCCGTTTTCGGCTTTGCACAAAGGTAATTCAGGCTGTGCCCGAGACCGATGCCGCGCCGTTGGCGGCGCAGGCGGCTGCCCGCAAAGACGCTGAGGACATCCTCGAGCGCATCTTCACCCCGCGCCCCAAGGCCTCGCCGGCCGAGCAGACGGAGCGGGCCCTGCGGCGCCCCAAGCAGCTCATCTACTGCGCGATCAGCAAGCGCAACTTCTACTGGCGGCAGCACATCACCAAGTTCGTGCTCGATGAAGGGGGAGTGCCGATCTCGCCCTTCATGCTCTTCGACTACTACCTGCTCCACACCGTGCCCAAGGAGACGGTGCGCGAGGCGCTCAACAACCTCATCGTTCGCTGCGACCAGATGTGGGTGTTCGGCAATCTCTCCCTGGGCGTGAAGGTGCAGATCGGGATCGCCAAGCGGCTGCGCAAGCCGCTTCGCTTCTACGACATCACGGACATGCCATACCGTGTCGCCAGCGTCCCCGAGGCGATGCTCCGCGAGGAGTGACTCAGACCAGGTCGAGCTCGGCGAGACGCGCCAGCGCGCTGCGACGCTGGGGCTCGATCGCCGTCGCGGTGGGCCGCCGTCCGCTGACGGCGTCCAGCGTCTTGAGCCCGTGGCCCGTGATGTAGGCGGCGACGGTCTCGTGCCCCTCCCAGCGGCCCTCACGGGCGAGCTTGCGCAGCACCGCCACGGTGACCCCGCCCGCGGTCTCGGTGAAGATGCCCTCGGTGGCAGCGAGGAGCTCGATGCCCTCGACGATCTCGTCCTCGGTGACGCCGGCGACGACCCCCCCGGTGCGCCGCGCGATGCGCAGCACGTCGGCACCGTCGGAGGGGTTGCCGATGGCGATGGAGCGGGCGATCGTGTCGGGGCGCACCGGCTGGACGACGTCAGCTCCGCGCGCGAACGCGGAGGCCACGGGCGAGCACCCCAGCGCCTGCGCGCCGGTGAAACGCGGCAGCCGCCGATCGTCCACCAGTCCCACGTTGATCAGCTCGGCGGCTGCCTTGCGGTGCTTGACGAACTGGCACCCCGACGCCACTGGGATGACGATCTCGTCGGGCAGGCGCCAGCCCAGCTGCTCCGCGGTCTCGAAGGTGAGCGTCTTGCTGCCCTCGCTGTAGTAGGGACGGAGGTTGATGTTGCAGAAGCCCCAGTCGAGGTCGTCGGAGAGCTCGGCACAGAGCCGGTTGACGTCGTCGTAGCTGCCCGCGACGGGCACGATGGTGGCTCCGAAGACCGCCGTCGCCGCGACCTTCTGCGCCTCCAGATCGCTGGGGATGAACACCACGGCCCGAACCCCGGCTCGCGCCGCATACGCCGCCACGGAGTTGGCCAGGTTGCCGGTCGAGGCGCAGGCGATGGTGCGGAAGCCGTTCTGCAGCGCCCAGTTGAGCGCCACCGTCACCACCCTGTCCTTGAAGGAGTTGGTGGGGTTCATGGTGTCGTTCTTGAGATGGAGGTTGCGCAGGCCCAGCTCGGCACCCAGGTTGCGGGCGTGGACCAGCGGCGTGAACCCCTCTCCCAGGGTGACCATCTCGGCTCCCCCCACGGGGAGCAGATCGCGATAGCGCCAGAGAGTCGCCGGGCCGGCGTCGATCCGTTTGCGGGAGATGGTGGCGGCGACCGCGTCGTAGTCGTAGACCACCTCGAGGGGGCCGAAGCAGAGCTCGCACAGGTGGGTGGCGGTGGTGGGATGGTCATGGCCGCAGGCGCGGCAGCGCAGCCCGGTCACGAAGTGCTGGCGTGGCTCGACGCTCTCCGTCGGGCGGGTGATCTCCCCGATCGAATCGACGCTGGACATGAAAAAAACCTCCCGGACTGATTTCCGGGAGGTCTCCGCACGGAGGGCGCGAGGCGCCGCTACGTTCGGAAACCTCCGCGGCGCATCAACATCGAGGCGGTGCGAGCCACCGCATTCGCGTGCATGTCGGCGATGCTAGCAGACATCGCCGGCCGGGGTCGACCCGAGACCGCATCGTGACCGGCCGCCGCCACCAACGGCGGCTACACGCGCCGGATGAGGTCGCGCTCCATGGCCTCTCGCGCCCGCCGCACCTGTCCATGCAGCGGGTGGTCACGCAGCGCCTGCTCCATCTGGCGCAGCATCGAATAGAGATTCTTCATGGCTTTGACGACATCGCCGATGTCGTTGGCGGCCGGTGTCTCGATGTCGAGCAGCGGGGTCCCCGATGCCCATTGATGAGCGGCGTTGATGTAGTCGAGCGACAGGGGGCGAAGCGTCTGCAAGCCGTGCTCCCGCTCGAGCGCCGCGAGCCGTTGCAGCGAGCCACGCAGGCGGCGGTAGGCGAGCTCGACTCGCGGCGTGGGGAAGTGGCGCCGCGCCGGCTGGGGACGGTCGCGGCCGCGATCCTCGGCCACGAGGGTGACCAGCGCGGCGGCGAGCTCCGCCGGGCTGAGAGCGTCGAGGTGCCCGGCAGCGATGGCGTCGGCGACCAGGAGGGCGTTCTCGCCGAACAGCGACGCCGCCAGCAGGCCAAGCTCGCTTGGCTGGTCGTCCTTCAGGAACCCAGCGTCGTGGAGCACGCCGCGCAGGGCGCGAAACTCGCGCGTGTAGCGGTGCCGCGCCCATTCGAGCTCGGCCTCGCCCCCGTCCAGGGTCTCCTCGATGCTGCGCGTCTCGGCACGATGGGCGCGGTGCTCGCCGAGGTACGGGCAGCTGCGGCAGGGCGAGTTGTGCAGCTTCTGCTGCTGCTGGCGCAACTGCCGGCGCATGGCTTCGAAGCGCTGTCCGGGGTCGGCGCCGCGCCCGCTGTGGCGGCCGCGCCGGGAGTCGCGCCAGTGCTCGCGTTTGGCGCGTCGCACCGACGCCTGCAGGTCCTCGACAGCCTCGCTGAGGGTGAGGTGGGTGGTCAGCGTGCGCTCCGTGCACGGCACCTGGGGATGGCGGAAGACGCGCTGCCGAAGGTCGGTGAGCTGCTCCTCGAGGTTGTGCCGTTTCTCGGTCCAATGGTCGGCGCGCTGCACGTTCTGGTACTGCCCGAACGACTTGTCGAGCAGCTCCTCGGCGCGCTCCACCGAGCGGGTTCGCAGCAGGCTCAGAACCATCGTGTAGGTGGGCGCGAACTTGCTGTCCACGCTCATCTCCCCGCCGATGGCCGCGTCGTAGATGTCGCGGACGTCGACGTCCCACTCCTTGAGGATGACGCCGTGGCCGACCAGGTCGATGCCCCGCCGGCCGGCACGGCCCATCAGCTGGGTGAGCTCGCCCGCGGTGAGCGAGTGGAATCCGGTGCCGTCGAACTTGGTGAACGAGGACACCACGCAGGCGCGCGCCGGCATGTTCAGGCCCAGCGAGAGCGTCTCGGTCGCGAACACCACCTTGACCAACCCGTTGATGAAGAGCCGCTCCACCGCCTCCTTGGCGGAGGGGAGCATGCCCGCGTGGTGCATGGCGACGCCGTTGCGCAGCGTGGCGACGTCGATCGCCTGGCGGAAGACGCGGCGCTCGTCGGCGTCCTCGATGCGCTGCAGGATCTCCCCGTAGCCGGCGTCGATCGCCTCCTTCTCCGCGGCGTTGGTGAGATCGAGGCCGTGCACGGCGCACCGTCCCAGGGCCTCTGCGCAGCCGCGCCGCGAGAAGATGAAGTAGATCGCCGGCAGCATGGCCCGGGCGCGCAGCTCGTCGATGACGTGGAAGAGGTCGTTCTCCGGGGCACGCCGCATGTACCGGAAGCGAGCCTCGTGCATGGTCTCGTTGGCCGCCATGTCGAGGGTCTGGCGGGCCACCTGGCCGCCGGCGTCGAACAGCGGCTCGAGGTGGTTGCTGATCGAGAGCCACATCTCCAGCGGAACCGGCCGCTCCACCCGGATCACGGTCCCGATGTCGCCGCGCAGCCCGCGCATCCACTCCGCCACCTCGTCGACGTTGCTGATGGTCGCGGACAATCCGATCAGCCGGACGTGCGCCGGGGTCTCGATGATGATCTCCTCCCACACCGTCCCTCGGGGGTGGTCGTCGATGTAGTGGATCTCGTCGAGCACGACATCGCTGACCCGATCGAGCCGGGCGGGATCGTCGTAGAGGACGTTGCGGAGGATCTCGGTGGTCATGACCACCAGGGGGGCGGCGTCGTTGATGGTGTGCTCCCCGGTGACCAGGCCCACGTTGGCGGCGCCGTAGCGGACAGCGAGATCGTGGAACTTCTGATTGGAGAGCGCCTTGAGCGGCGAGGTGTAGATGACCCGCGCGTGAGCCCGGCGCAGGTGTCCGGGGGCGAGCAGGCAGCGCCACATCGGGTATTCGGCGACCAGCGTCTTGCCGCTGCTGGTGGGCGCTGCCACCAGCACGCCCGCGGAGCGCTCCAGCTTCTCGATCGCCTCGCGCTGGAAGGTGTCGAGGGTGAAGGGCAGGGAGGCTTCGAACGCCGCCAGCGCATCGTCGGTCTCGTGGTCGGCGTCCACGCGCCGTTCCGTGGTCACGCCCGGCTCAGAGGTGCACCAGCTCGAACCGTGAGCCGCTGACCACCCCGTCGGCGTCGTTCTCGACGTAGGCGAGCACCTTCTGACAGATCTCGTCGGCGTGGCGCGCGCTGTTGCTGACGCAGGCCACCCCGAGGACCGCCGTCTGCCATGTGTCCTGCTCACCGACCTCGGCGACGGCCACCGTGAAGGTCTGGCGGACGCGGCTGGTGATCGAGCGCACCACCATCCGCTTGTCCTTCAACGAGCGGCTCTCCGGGACCTGGAGGGTGATCTGCAAGGTGCCCACGACCACAATCGATCTCCTCGTCGGCAGACGTCTGACAGCTCCGGCTGCCCCGCGGCCCGCTGTGACCGGGGACGGAACGTTGTGTCATTCTGAACACCGATGACGAGCCAAGCTGCCGTCGCGTCCGGCGCACCCGCCCCGGGCGGGGAGACGCGGACGGTGGTCGAGTACCTCCTCTCCCAGATCCGCGAGCGGGCCGATCGCCCGGCCCTGTACACGAGGTCCGGCGACCGCTGGATCTCGATCACCTGGGGCCAGTTCGGTGAGGGGGCCCGCCGCCTCGCATCCTTTCTCATCGACGAGGGCATCGATTCCGGGGACCCGGTCGCCATCTGGGCCAACAATCGCGCGGAGTGGCACACCGCCGACGCCGCCATCCTGATGGTGCGCGGCCTCCCCGTGCCCGTGTACCAGACCCTGAGCGCCGAGCAGGCGCAGTACATGCTCAACCACTCGCAGACGCGGATGGTGTTCGTCGAGAACGAGGCTCTCCTGGCACGGGTCCTCGAGCAGCGCGACCAGCTCCCGCACCTGCGCCGGGTGGTGGCCATGGAGGGCGTCGGGACCGCCTCGCCCGACGGCTTCGTGATCCCCTGGCAGGAGGCGCTCCGGGTCGGCGACGGCCAGCTCTCGCGCCACCGCGGAGAGATCGACGAGCGCTGCCGCCAGATCCAGATGGATGACGTGGTCACGCTGATCTATACCAGCGGCACCACCGGACCGCCCAAGGCGGTGATGCTCACCCACCGCAACATCGCCGCCTCCGCGGACGGGCTTGCCGGTCTGGTGGAGGTCGGCCCCGAGGACCGGGTGCTCAGCTACCTGCCCCTGGCGCACATCGCGGAGCGGATGGTCAGCGAGTTCCGCTCCTACCGCTATGGCAACCCCACCTGGTTCCTCGACGGTCTTCCCAACCTCGGCGCCCGCCTGCGCGAGGTCCGGCCGACCCACTTCTTCGGCGTCCCCCGCGTCTGGGAGAAGATGGCAGCCAAGGTCGGCAAGGAGATCGATTCCAGCCCGGCGCCGCAGCGCTCCCTGGCGCGGTGGGCGATCCGCGCCGGACGGCGGGTGTCCGACCGGCGCGAGCGAGGCGAGGCCATCCCCGCCGGCCTGCAGCGCCGCCACCGCCTCGCCGAGCGGCTGGTGCTCGCCAAGCTGCGCGCCGCCCTGGGCTTCGACGACGTCCGCATCCTGGCCAGCGGCGCAGCACCCATCGACCCCGAGGTGCTCCGCTTCTTCCGTTCGATCGGGCTGGAGATCTGCGAGGTCTACGGGCAGAGCGAGAATGCCGGCTCGACGACGTTCAACCGCCCGGGACGGTCGCGCGTCGGCACCGTCGGCGAGGTCTACCCGGGCAACGAGGTGCGCCTCGCCGAGGATGGCGAGATCCTGGTCCGCGGCGGCGTCGTCTTCCCCGGGTACCTGCACGATGGTGCGGCCACCGGCGAGACGATCATCGACGGCTGGTTGCACACCGGCGATGTCGGCGAGTTCGACGCCGACGGCTACCTGCGTATCACCGACCGCAAGAAGGACCTGATCATCACCGCCGGCGGCAAGAACATCTCGCCGGGCAACATCGAGTCCACGCTGGGCACCCACCCGCTGGTCGGCCACGCGGTGGCGATCGGCGATCGCCGCCCCTACATGACCGCGCTGCTGACCCTGGACGCGGAGGAGGCGCCCGCGATCGCCGCCAGCCGGGGCTGGCCCGCTGAGGCCGCCGGCCTGGCCGAGCATCCCGAGGTGCGCGCGGAGCTGCAGCGCCACGTCGACGCCGTCAACAGCACGCTGAGCCACGTCGAGCAGGTCAAGCGGTTCGCCATCCTCGCCAGGGACTTCAGCCCCGACGAGGAGCTGACCCCGACGCTCAAGGTGAAGCGCAAGGCGGTGGCGGAGAAGTACGCCGACCAGATCGAGGCCCTGTACAGCAAGGACGGCGGCTGAGCGGCGCTCCCCGGCTACGCCGCCGCGGACAGCGGGTCGGCGATGGCTGAGCTTCTCCTTATTGATGAACCGATCACATGGATGGGCAAAAATTTTTCCTACTGCGAGCGCGTCCCCGGAAGCACGCGAGCGGCGTGGAACACGGGAGCGCAGATGTCGTCGAGGCCGAGCGCGATGGTCACGTTGGCGAGCAT
>DASZKZ010000078.1:0-8005 GCA_035552595.1 Candidatus Dormiibacterota bacterium | reverse complement strand
GTCAACCGAAGACCGACACCGCCGCGCCGCAGGGTTGGTGATCGGGGTGCGCGCCCGCCACAATGCGACGCGCCATGGGAGAGCCGCCCGACAGCGAGATCGCCGATCAGATGGTGGGGCTGGGGTTGAACCAGTACGAGGCCCGCACCTATGTCGGGCTGCTCCGCCGTCAGGCGTCGACGGCGGGGGAGATGGCCCGCCTCACCGGGGTGCCGCGGCAGCGCATCTATGACGTGCTCGACGGCCTCGTCGAGAAGGGGCTGGCGGCGGTGCGCCCGGGCAGGACCGCGCAGTACGCGGCGGTGGAGCCCGCGCTCGCCCTCGAGGGCCTGGTGGGGGCCCACCGGCAGCGCTTGGCCGCCGCCGAGGCCAGCGCGGAGAGCCTCCTGGAACGGCTGCGCCCCGCGTACCACGAGGGCCAGGCGCACACCGATCCTCTCGACTACATCGAGGTGCTCCGCGACCAGCGCGCCATCGCCCAGCGCTTCAACGACCTCCTCGACGCCACCCAGAGGGAGATCCTCGTCTTCACCAAGCCGCCCTATGCGGTGACCGTGCGGGACAACGTCCGGGGATTGGACGTGGCGCGACGGCGGACCATGCGCAGCATCTACGAGCTCTCCGCCTTCGATGATCCCGAGTTCCCCGCCGCCGTGCAGGCATTTGCGGAGGCCGGCGAGCAGATCCGCTTCGTCGCCGAGCTGCCCCTCAAGCTCGGCATCATCGACGAGACCATCGTCATGTTCGGCATGGCCGACCCGGTGGCCGAGCCCAGCGGCACCACGGTGGTGATCGAGCATCCTGCCCTGGCGCGCATCCTCAAGATCGCCTTCGAGGCGGTGTGGGACACGTCGCTCGAGTACGGCGAGGCGCTCGCCACCAGGCGCGCCAGGGCCCTCAGCGCTCCCTGACCCGGCCGGTGGCCGGGTCTTGACACCCGCAGGTTTCTGCTCGTACTGTCACCACGCTCAGTGGTGGCATGGGCAGGAATCAGGAGGGAATCGCGAATGGGCGCACGGCGTGGACTCGCCCTGACGGCTGCAGCGCTGGCCATGACGACCGGTCTCTGGACAGCGCCCGAGGGGCTCGCAGCCGCGCCGCCGGACGACTCGTCGGTGCAGGGCACCGCCCCCGCCGGCAACCGGAACTTCACCCTCTACGACGGCTCCCAGGTGACCATCGGGGCCGATGGGATCGGCTGGCGCACCGACCCCCAGGGCCACCGCCATCCCTTCACCGTGACCGTCCCCTCCGGCAGGTCCACGCTCGGCGACACCGCGGGACCGAGCACGGCGGACCTCACCCAGCAGCTCTCCGTGCCGAGCCGCGCAGCCACCGCCGGCAACGACGTCGTCGTCGCCTTCACATCGGCGACGGCCACAGGCGCTCGGGCCGGCAGCGCGTCCCCCGCTGTGCAGCAGCCGCAGACCAGCGACCCGGCGCTCACCCAGGCGCTCCACCGCGTCGGCGCGACGTCGCTGCGACCCTTCTTCACGGGGGTGTCGCCGGCGCGGGTCGAGGCCCTCAACCAGGGGGCGCGCAGCCGCCTCGGCGCCTCCACGCCCGACCTGACCCGGACGTACGTCGCCCACCTGGCGGGCGCCACCGCCTTGTCCGCGGCCGCCACGCTGCGAAACACCCCAGGGATCGCCTACGCGGAGCCGGACTGGACGGTGAGCAGCTTCACCAGCCCCAACCCCCGCGTGCTCTCCGCCGGGGCCGTCCCCCCCGCCGCGGCCATGCAGCCCGCCACCCAGGCCGCCTCGCCGACCACGACGGGCGCGGCGCTGCCCAGCAACTACGGCCTGCAGAGCTCGCTGCAGTCCTACCTCAACGCCAGTGGCACCGACGTCTCCGGCGCCTTCGCCAGCCTCGGGCAGCGCTTCGGCCAGCTGCCGGGAACGGGCGAGATCATCACCAACGTCTCGCTCGGCGACCTCACCGACCAGGCCATGGCCGACGCCGGCGACTCCTACGTGCGCACCTTCGGCCCGACGACTGTGGTGATCAACGGCCAGCGCTACCTCGACTATCCGTCGCTGCCGCTGATCCCCACGTACACCGCGAGCCAGGACGCCAGCCTCAATCCTCTCGGCACCGTCGAGAAGGTGGATCCCGCCCTCGGTGAGGTCCTCCTCGACTTCTCGGTGATGGCGCCCCTGCCGCACGACGCGCAGCGCGCCGGCGAGGTGGGCAGCGGCGTCAGCGACCTGCTCGGCATCGCCCCCGGAGCGCGGTACCGCCTGGTGGTGCCGGAGCAGCCCACCATCGCCAACATCGAGGCGGCGTTCGTGGCCGCGGCCGAACAGCCCAACCATCCCCAGGTGATCAGCGCCAGCCTGGGATTCGGTGAGGACACGGTCGGCTTTCCGGGCCGCTACCTGGAGGACGACCCGCTGATGCGCAGCATCATCGCCGGCATCGTCCAGGCCGACGGCATCAGCGTCACCATCGCGGCCAACGACGGCACCCGCATGTACACGCCGGCGGCGGTTGGCCCTGACGGGGGCAGCGCTCCGACCAACGTGCCGTCCGCGGGCCAGCAGCCGACCACCGTCAGCGACGACGGGCACTCGACCATCCCCAGCGTGGTGCCCGATTCCGGGGCCATCGCGGTCGGGGGGACGACGCTCGACGACACCGTCGCGGTGCCGCCGCAGAACGGCGGCGCCCTGGCCGAGAACGGCACCTTCAGCGAGACCCGTCTCGATGGCGCCACCAGCTTCGCCTCGGGCTTCGGCACCCGCATCGACGTGTCGGCGCCGAGCGACAACATCCCCGCGCTCAACCACCGATGCCTGCATTTCAACGCGTGCACACCTCACGACGCCGTGACGGTCCTCAGCGGAGGCACGTCCGCGTCGGCCCCGATGACGGCGGCCGCGGTGGCCGATGTGCTCCAGGCGGCGCGGCTCACCGGCCATCCCATGACCCCCGACGCGGTGCGCGCGCTGCTGCAGCGCACCGGCCGTGTGGTGCCGACTCAGCCGCAGATCGACGGCACCTTCGCGGTGGGGCCGCAGATCGACGTCTCCGCGGCGGTGGACGCGGTGCTGTCCCTCGACGGCGGAGACTACCCGCGCACGCCGGCGATCGTGCGCCTCTCCGTGGCGCATCGCCAGACGCTCGGCAACGCCGGCGCCCAGTTCGTCGAGGCCACCGATCCCACCGCCATCGACCTCCAGGGACCAAAGGACATCTCTGGCAACAACACGGGGGAGAACCTGGTGGGCCCGGTCACCATCGCCGCCGATGTCACCGGGCTGCCTCTCGCCGGCCCGGTCACCTATGCGCTGCTGGTCGGCGGTGCCGTGGCCCGGCAATCCTCGACGCCGGTGTTCCGGCTCACCCCCACGCAGCTGCTGACACTGAGCGGCCAGCCGGTCGTCTCCACCACGCCGCGGTCGGTGCCCATCACGCTCGAGGTGCTGCGCGGACCGGACCACGTGATCGCCTCGGCGTCGGAGCCGCTCACCTTCAGCCCCAGCGACGGCACCCACGTGATGGCGCCGGCACCGGTGGTCGCGCCCACCGTCGCGGCCGGCTCGTCGGTGAACGTCGCCTACGACCTCACCGGGGTGAGCAAGGTGCGCCAGCCCCTGCTGATCGTCTCGTCGATCGATCACTGGAGCCCGTTCGCCGCGCCGCTCTTCCGCGTCGCCTGGTCGGCGCCAGTGCCGGCGACGTCCGGCGTGGTCACGGTCCCCGCCTCCGTCTTCGCCGCCGGCGGCGGTGTGTACGGGGTGGGGGTGGAGCAGGACAGCCTGGCCCGGTTCGCGGGCGCCTTCGCGTCCTTCCGGGTGGTCGGAGCAACCGCGGGCCGGCCGGCCGCCCCCACCCTGGCGTCGCCCGGCGGTGCGCCGACCCACCTGCTGACGGTCTCCCGTGGCCATTCCGCTGTGACCGTTCGCTGGGATGCGCGCACAGTGCCGGGCGCGGCGGGCGCCAACCTGGAGATCTCCGCACCGGGCCCGACCATCTACAGCCTGCTCAACACCTTCACCAACCAGAACGGCAGCCAGCGTGACGACAACGGCGTCGACTCGGCGTCGACGCTCGACCTCCCCCTGCCCGGCGTCAGCGGGAGCGCCACCCTCGACCCGGTGGCCCTGGGCGTGCCCACCTCGCTCCTCTACACGGCCCGCATCACCGCCACCGACAGCGGCGGCCATCCGCTCGGTGAGGCATCGCCGGTCTCCACGCTGGAGATCGACGACGGAGTGGCGCCGGGCGGTGGCAGCGTCGGCGACTTCAGCGTCAGCTCGGGCAGCGAGGCGAGCGTCTCGGTGACCAGCTTCGACTCCTCGGGCAATCCCACCGACAGCAGCGTCTACGCGTACTCGCCGGCCACCACCACGTACGGCACGCGCTTGGCCGACGACCCGTCGGGCGCCAGCGTCTACACCGTGTTCGGCACCGATTCCAGCCTGCACCGCACCGTCGCAGCGCAGGAGTCCTGGACCGGCACCGCCCAATCCATCCAGACGTACGACGACAGCAGCGGCCAGCAGCTGGCCACCGTGCCGGTCGACGCCGCCACCCAGGGTCAGCTCATCGCCGGCCGGGTCGACGAGACCCGTCACCGCGCCGCCATCCTGGGCTGGCGCACCACCGACGGCGGCGACGTCCTCACCGCGTTCGATGTCACCGCGGGAACGGCGGGCGGCACGGTGCCACTCGACACCGCCAGCACCCCCCGGCACCGGCTCTTCGACATGATGGACATCAACCGCTCGACCGGCGTCGTCGACCTGGTGGGCGCGTACAGCGGTGACCTCTGCATCCTCCGCAACACCAGCTTCGCCACCGCCAACCTCGACACTCAGACCGTCAGCCCCACCACCGCCCTCAACCGCTGCGGCACCGGCGTCGCCTCGGACCAGGCGGGCACCGCCCACGTCACGGTCGGCCCGCTCTACTCGTACCCGATGCTGCCCAGCGCTCGCATCCTGCCGGTCGACGAGGCCACCGGTCAGGGTGGCGCGCTGTCCACGCTGCCGGGACGGTCGCCGATCTGGCCGGTGGTGGACAGCGCGCACCAGGTGCTGGTGGTCGGCTTCCTGGGTGGCAGCGACTACCTGGTCAACAACGACGGCATGAGCGCGGTCGGCGTGTTCGATCTCAAGACCGGCGCGCTGATCTCGATGGCCGAGCACTACAACTTCGTGTTCACCGCGCTGGGCAGCGGATCGATCCTGCCCGAGGCAGAGCGCGGCATCCAGCTCGACCCCAGCACCGGCACGGCGTGGACGTACGCCCCACTCGACAACCAGCTCCAGCAGTTCAGCTACCTGGGAGGGTGATCCTTGGCGCGGCCATGACGGTCGCGCTGATTGCGACGAACGGGACCGCTGAGGCAGTATCGACGCGTGGCTGCACGACGCGCGAACCACACCACACCGGGGCTGCTCGAGGCTCTGGCCAACTCCGCCTCCCTGGAGATGCGGCGCCGCCTCCCCAAGGCCGACCTCGACGAGCGCGACCCCGACTACATCCGCGACCACCTGCCGCTGCTCTGGATGCTCTCCAGCGTGTACCTCCGTGCCGAGGTGCGCGGCATGGAGAACATCCCCGAGGACGGTCCTGTGCTGCTGGTGGGCAACCACTCCGGCGGCAACATGATCGTCGACACCTTCGCCTTCACCCTGGCGTTCGAGACCCACTTCGGGGTGGAGCGGCCCTTCTACCAGCTCGCCCACAACCTGGTGCTCCTGCTGGGGCCGTTCCTGCCCTGGATCCCCAACCTGCGCAAGTTCGGCACCGTGCCCGCGGGACACGAGAACGCTGAGAAGGCGCTCGACGCCGGAGCGGCGGTGCTGGTGTATCCCGGTGGCGACTACGAGACCCACCGCCCCTCATGGGAATCGGCCAAGGTCGACTTCAACGGCCGCAACGGCTTCATCCGCCTGGCGCTGCGCAACGACGTCCCCATCGTTCCGGTGGTGTCGATCGGTGGCCAGGAGACGGCGCTCTTCCTGAGCAGAGGCGAGGGCCTGGCCCGCCTGCTCCGCCTCGACAGGATGTTCCGCCTCAAGGTGCTGCCCATCTCGCTGGCGCTGCCCTGGGGGCTCAACATCGGCGACATGCTCACCCACCTCCCGCTGCCCGCCAAGATCACCAGCGAGGTGCTCCCCCAGATCCACCTCCGCGAGGAGTACGGCTCCAAGCCCGACATCGACGCGGTCTATGACGACGTCCTCGGGCGCATGCAGCGATCGCTGACCAGGCTGGCATCCGAGCGGCGGCTTCCGCTGCTGGGCTGAACCGTGCGAGTCGACGAGCAGATCACCATCCATCGCCGCCCTGGGGAGATCTGGGAGGTCATCGGCGACCCCGCTCACTACGCCGCGGTGATCCACGGCGTCACCCGCTGGGAGGCGTGCCGGCCCACCGCCACCACCGGGGTGGGGGCGCGCTACGCGATGCGCATGCGCGTCGGCTCGACCGACGTCGGGGGAGAGGTGGAGGTGGTGGCGTACCGCGCCAGCGCCGACCTGGCGTGGACCGGTGTCACCGGCATCGAGCAGCGTGGGCGCTGGCGCGTCCGGGAGGTCGAGCCGGGGGTCAGCGTGCTGACCCTGCGCATCGCCTACCAGTCGCCGGGTGGCCTGCCCGGGCTGATCGCCGACCAGGTGTCCGCGCGGCAGGTGCGCGACAACGTGCGCCGCACCCTGGCGGCGGTGCGCGATCGGGTCGAGGGTGGCGACGGCGCCTCGACGGGCGCGGTGTCGCGCGGGCCGGTGGGCTTGATCACACAGGGCGCCCGCGCCGCCATGGCCCTGGCCGGTGCCGGCGCCATCCGCCCGGTGCGTCCCGACCGCTTGCTGGGCGCCGCTCTCGAGATGCACCGCTGGGGCAGGTCGCTGGCGGGGGCGTACGCGGCCGCCACCGCGCTCCACCCCGACGCCACGGCGCTGGTGGACGACGCCGCGGAGCTGACGTTCGCGGAGGTCGACCGCCGCACCGCCGCCCTGGCGCGCGGCCTGGCCGGGTTGGGGATCCTCGCCGGCGACCGCGTCGCCATCGTCTGCCGCAACCACGGCGGCGCCGTGGAGGCAGCCGTGGCGCTGGCCAAGCTGGGTGCGGATGCGGTGCTGCTCGACCCCGGCGCCAGCGCCACCGGGATCGAGAGGGCGGTGTGCGCGCAGGAGATCAGCGCCATCGTCCACGACCAGGATCTCTCCGCTCTCGTGGAGCACGCGCTCCCGGCGAGCCGGCAGATCCTGGCCTGGACGGAGCGGCCGACGCGGCGGGTGTCGCTCGATCAGCTGCGCCGCAGGCGCCGGACGCTCGACCTCCCGGCGCCGGACCGCACCGGCCGGATCAGCGTCCTCGCTCCCGGGCCGGACGGGGCGCACCCCACCCGGTCGCGCGGGACGACGCATAGCGCCGACCCCGCGGTGGCGATCCTCTTGCGGGTGCCTCTGCGCGCCCGCGAGGCGATGCTCCTGGCGGCCCCCATCTCCCGCGCCTGGGTCGCCCCCCTGCTCGGGGTGGCGGCGGCGCTCTCATCGACAGTCGTCCTGCAGCGCCACTTCGACCCCGAGGCCACGCTGGCAGCGGTCGCCGACCACCGGATCCCTGCACTGGTGGCGGAGCCGGCGATGCTGGAGCAGCTCGCCGGCCTGCCGGCGCGGACGCGGAGGCGCCACAACATCACCTTCCTGGAGGTGGTGCTCACCGCCGCTCCCCTGCCCGGCGGCCTCGCCCGGCGGTTCATGGACGCCTACGGGGACGTGCTCCACAGCCTGGACGGCGGCGCGGCGGCGCGGCGCTGAGCTGAGTGAACTCGTCCCGCCTCGCCCGCCCCGTACCATGTCGGCCATGAGCGACGAGACCAAGCCCGAGCATCACCACACCCTGCGCGAGCGCATCGACGCCGCCGAGGCCGCCGCCGATGAGGTGGTCGCCGACGAGGGCGGACAGATGTCCGGTGAGGTCAACGCCCTGGCCGTCCCCTTCGAGGAGGCCGCCGCCGCCCTGCGGGCCGCCATCCACCCCGACC
>DASZKZ010000077.1:0-34706 GCA_035552595.1 Candidatus Dormiibacterota bacterium | reverse complement strand
TCTCCTTATTGATGAACCGATCACATGGATGGGCAAAAATTTTTCCTACTGCGAGCGCGTCCCCGGAAGCACGCGAGCGGCGTGGAACACGGGAGCGCAGATGTCGTCGAGGCCGAGCGCGATGGTCACGTTGGCGAGCATCCCGCAGGCGAAGAACATGGAGACCTCGACGGGGGTGGCTCCGGAGAGCCGGCTGACCTCGTCGTAGAGATCGCGGTAGCACCGCGCCGCATGAGCCTGGATGACCGGATCCCCGGTCGCGTAGGTCTGCAGCTGGGCGCGGAGCGCATCGCGGTCGGAGATCAGATCGGCGTACACCTCGCCCATCCTGTCCAGCTTCTCGGCGGGGCCGGAGCCCCGGCCCGCGGCCTCGGTGAACGCCCGGCGGATCCGTCCGATGACCTCGTCGTGGACGGCGATGAACAGGTCCTGCTTGCTGGGGAAGAGCGCGTAGATGTACGGCTGGGAGATGCCCGCCCGGCGGGCGATGGCGGCGGTGCTGGCCGCTTGGTAGCCCTGCTCAGCGAACTCCACGATGGCCGCCCCGACCACCTGCACGCGGCGCTCGTCGGCGCTGAGGCGCGGGCTGCGCGTGGGAGCCGGGCGGGCTGCGGTGCTCATCGCCCGCCCATTATTGATTGACCGATCACAACATGTCAAGGATGGCCATGGAGGATGGTTTCCGCCCTGGGGCGGTGCTTACAAACTTGCCAGCAGCTTCTGGCGCAGTCCCTCGAGCTGCTCGAAGCGCTCCATCGACGGACGTCCGCTCTGCTGGTGGGGAAACTTGAGGTGCTGCACGGCGTCGGCGAGGAGGTCGATCTCCTCGTTGCTGAGTCGGACCGAGCGCTGGTCGTGGTGGGGAGCCGCGGGAACCGTGCGCACCTCGTCGAGAACGTCGACCGCGATCACCTCCTGCTTCGGCTGGGTGTCGTCGGTGGGGCGGAACAGCTCGTCCGACCCGCGCAGCTGGGCGCGGCGGAAGCCCTTCATCACGCCCGGGCCGCCCGCACGCGCGTCGGGGTCCCGCGCACGTCGGCGGTGGCCACCGTGGAGTCGTCCTCCTGGGCGATCACCGCCGTCGCCAGGGCGCGGTAGGCCCGGGCTCCCGGAGAGGCGGTGGCGTACTGGAGGATGGACTGGCCCGCCAGAGGCGTCTCGGCGAAGCGGATCGAGGAGTCGACGGTGATGTCGAAGACCTCGTCGCCGTAGCGCTCGCGGACCAGCTCGAGGACCTCCTGGCTGTGCAGGGTGCGCGACTTGTAGATGGTGGGAAGGATGCCGGCGATGTGCAGCTCGGGGTTGAGCTTGGCGCGGACGCGGTCGATGGTGCGCTGCAGCTGCTGCATGCCCTTCATGCCGAAGTACTCGCACTGCAGCGGGATGATCACGTCCGTCGATGCCACCAGCGCGTTGACGCACAACAGACCAAGCGACGGCGGACAGTCGATGACAATGTAGTCGTACTCGTCGAGCGCGGTCTCGAGCTTGTCCTTGAGCACCGATTCGCGTCCGAACTCCGTGACCAGCTGCAGCTCGGCCCCGCTCAACTCGATGTTGGCGGGCAGGAAATCCAGCTTCATGGCGTCGGAACGCAAGCGGACCTCGGTCACATCGACGCGGTGATCGGTGAGCACGTTGTACACCGACAGCTCCAGATCGTCGGGGCGCCGGCAACCCATGTTGATGGTGAGATGTCCCTGCGGATCGAGGTCCACGGCAAGGATGCGCAGACCCTTTTCGGCGAGCGCGGCGGCCAGGTTGACAGCGGTCGTCGTCTTGCCGACGCCACCCTTCTGGTTCGCGATCGAGATGATCCGCGTCATGGTACTTGGAGCAAACGGGAGCGCCGCACTGAGCCGGTATCATAGCGAACCGGCTTCGGTGGTTTTGCGGGGGGTTGACAGTTGGCGGAAACTGAGCACGTCAAGCCTCGCGGGCTGTACGTGGAAGAGGCCATCGCCGCCGCACTGGAGAGTCGCTGGGCTGACGCGGTCGCCGTCAACGAGGCTCTCATCGAGCGCCACGGAGCCGACGAGGAGACGAGCAACCGCCTCGGCAAGGCCAAGAGCGAGCTGGGCATGCTCGAGGAGGCGCTGAACGCGTATCAATCGTCTCTCGAGCTCAATCCGCTCAACCTCATCGCCCAGAAGCAGGCACGGCGCATCGCCGTCCTGCTCGAGGCGCGGGCCCGCCCCGCTCCCTCCGGGGCCATCGACGTCGATCTCTTCAGCGAGGAGCCGGGCAAGAGCGGACGGACCACGCTCAGCCCGCCGCGCGGAGGTGCGCCCGTGGGCGTGGCGGTGACCCCCGGGGACACCGTCGAGCTGATCACCTCGGGCACCCAGCTGCTCGCGGAGACATCCCGGGGCGTCGCCCTCGGCGCCGTGGAGTCCAAGCTCAGCCATCGTCTCCGCCCGCTGATCGAGTCCGGCAACCGCTACTCGGCGGCGGTCGCGCGCGTCGAGGACGAGCGCATCGAGCTCATCGTCCGGGAGATCTTCCAGGCGCCCGAGAATGCCCGGAGGTCCTCCTTTCCAGTCTCGCGCGCCGCCCGCCGGGACGACTTCCGTCCCTACGCCAAGGATTCGCTGCTCTCCGAGCGCGGGGTCGACGACGAGGTCTTCGGTGACGGCGACGACGACGGGATGCCGCCGTCGACAGCCCCGTCCGACGGTGAGGACCTGGCGGGTATGCAGGAGCTGGACGACGACTTCGAGCCCGCGGTGGCGGCGGGCGCTGAGGAGGAGAGCGACGCGGACGACGAGGAAGGCCGGCCCGAGGACAACTACTGACGGCCGCCATCGCCACCAGCTCAGCGCGACTGCCGGCGGCGGCCGAGCGGCTCCGGCTGCCGCTGCACCGCAGCAGCCAGGCGCGCATGTCGGCGCGCTGGGGCTTCGACCTCAACGCTGCCGACGCCGCCGATCGCGCCGATGCCCTTCTCGCCGAATCGCCCGCCGACCCCGACCGGCTGCTCCTGGTCGCGGCGGTGCGGTCCAGCCGCGGCGACGACCGCGGCGCCCTCCAGGCCGCCGAGGGGGCGGTGGCGGCCGACGACGGGTCCGCTCCCGCCCACACCACGCTGGCCACCCTGCTGGCTCGATCCGGTGACAGCGAGGCCTCCCGGCGCCACGCCGCCCGCGCGGCAGAGCTCGACCCCGACGACCCCATCGCGCTGTTCAACCGGGGGGCTGCCGCCTGGGCGGGGCACGATCACAAAGGAGCGCGGGCGGACTTCCAGCGCGCCGCGGACATCCTGGGGGTGGAGGTGAGCCCGTGGTGGCGGCCCTGGCGGCGCGCCCGGTGAGCGTCGGCTTCGCACGCACCGACGGCTATCTGCCCCTCGCCGCCTACGCGCTCATCGGCGACTGCCGGAGCGCCGCTCTGGTCGGTGCCGACGGGAGCGTCGACTGGCTGTGCCTGCCCCGCTTCGATCATCCGTCGATCTTCGGCCGCATCCTGGACTCGCGCCGGGGCGGCCACTGGCAGCTGTGCCCGGTCGAGGAGTACCGCGTCGTCCAGCGCTACAGCGACCGCAGCAACATCCTGGAGACCATCTTCTCCACCGCCGGGGGGACCGCGGTGGTCACCGACTTCATGCCCATCGACTGGGGGACCGTCGAGGAGCATGCCCGCCCTCACCCCGAACCGCGCGTGGTGCGGATCGTCGAGTGCCTGACCGGCACGATCACCATGCGCCATCAGTTCAAACCCGCCCCGGACTATGCCGAGGTGGCTCCGCACTTCGCGGTCCAGGGCTTTCGGATCCACGCCAACAGCGCCGCCCTCCACGTCTGCCTGCAGTCCACCGTGGCGCTGACCGGCCCCACCGTGCGCTGGCGTCTGCGCGCCGGAGAGCAGATCGCCCTGGGCCTGCGCAGCGACAAGCGCGGACCGTGCACCAGCCTGCGCCGCCCCTGGAGCGTCGAGCACGCCCGCAACCTGATGCGCGGCACCCAGCAGTACTGGTGGCGCTGGATCGACCGCTGCAACTACCAGGGTCCCTACCAGAGGCCGGTGATCCGCTCCGCCCTGGCCCTCAAGCTGATGACCTATTCGCCGACCGGCGCCATCGTTGCCGCTCCAACCACCAGCCTCCCCGAGGAGATCGGAGGAGAGCGCAACTGGGACTACCGCTTCACCTGGCTGCGCGACGCCTCCTTCACCCTCTATGCCTTCTTCCAGGTGGGCATGGTCGAGGAGGCCAACGCCTTCTTCTCGTGGTTGATGCGCATCGGCCTGGGCAAGCGAGGCCACGACGTCTGCAACCTCTACACCCTGGACGGCGATCCCAACGCTGACGAGCACCAGCTCGACCACCTCAGCGGGTACCGGGACAGCGGACCGGTGCGCGTCGGCAACGCCGCCATCCATCAACTCCAGCTCGACGTCTATGGAGAGCTGCTCGACAGCGCCTACCTCTACGCGCGCTTTGGCGGAGCCATCAGCCGGGCGCTCTGGAGCGAGCTCCGCTCCGTCGTCGAGCTGGCGATCGACAGATGGCAGCTGCCCGACGCGTCGATCTGGGAATCGCGCGGTCAGAACGCCAACTACACGTACAGCAAGGTGATGTGCTGGGTTGCGGTGGATCGCGGCCTGCGCATCGCGGAGCGCTTCAAGCTGCCCCACGATGCTGCCCGATGGCGGGCGGCGCGACGCGACATGCATCGCGCGGTGACATCGCGCGGCTACTCCCCGAGGCTGGACAGCTTCACCCAGGCGCTCGACGGCGAGGAGCTCGACGCCGCGCTGCTGCGCCTCACCCAGGTGCGCTTCCTCGACGACCACGATCCCCGGCTGCTCAGCACCATCGAGGCGGTGGCGACCCACCTCGGCAATGGGGTCCTCGTCCATCGCTACGACGTCGCCAGCACGGCCGACGGGGTGGCGGGCGGCGAGGGCGCGTTCCTGCTCTGCTCCTTCTGGCTTGCCGATGCCCTCGCCCATGTGGGCCGGCTCGAGGAGGCCCAGCGCTGGTTCGAGAAGCTGCTCGCGTTCTCCTCGCCGCTGCTGCTCTACGCGGAGGAGGCTGACGCGGACAACGGCGAGCTGCTCGGCAACTTCCCGCAGGCCCTCACCCACCTCGCCCTCATCGGCGCGGCGGTGAACATCGAGCGCGCCCGGCATCGCACCCTGGGGGTGCGCGGCCTGCGCACCCTCGGCACGGCCCCGCCCCGGGCGCGGCCCAAGGTCTCGGACTGATCGCAGCGGCGGGTGCTGCATAAATATGCAGGCGGCGGCTACACTGCCGGGGTGGCTGCCTCTGACCGTCTGCGCGCTGCCGTGGTGGGCTCCACCGGCTACATCGGGATCCAGTGCGTCGAGCTGCTGGCCGCCCACCCCGGCGTGGAGCTGGTGAGCCTGCTCGGCCAGCGCTCGGCCGGCCGCCGCTTCTCCGAGGTGGTCCCGGGGAGCGACATCGACCTGGTTGTCGGCAATGGTCTGGAGACCCATGACGTCGACGTGGTGTTCGCCGCGCTTCCCCACAGCGTCGCCGCCGGGCACGCGCAGGCGTGGCTCGACTCCGGGGCGGTGGTGGTCGACATGAGCGCCGACTTCCGCATCGCCGACGTTGCCGAGTACCAGCGCTGGTATGGGGTCATCCATCCCGCCCCGCAGCTCTGCGAGCGTGCCGTGTACGGCCTGGTGGAGGTGGAGCGCGACCGGCTCCGAACCGCCGACCTGATCGCCGCGCCGGGGTGCTATCCGACGGCCGCCCTGCTCGCCGCTCTGCCCGCGCTCCAGGCCGGGCTCGTCGAATCGCGCGTCATCGTCGACGCCAAGAGTGGCGTCAGCGGCGCGGGCAGATCGCCGTCCCTGGGCGTCCACTTCGCCGAGGTCAACGAATCGGTGCGTGCCTACGGGGTGGATGGCCATCGCCACGGCGGGGAGATGCTCTCGCGGATGCGCCTGGCCGCCGGAACCGAGGTGTCGCTGACCTTCGTGCCTCACCTGGTGCCCATGACCCGCGGCATCCTCGCCACCGTGTACCTGCAGCCACGCCGGGACGTCACCGCGGCGGCGATCAGCGCGCTCTACCGTGAGCTCTGCGATACCGAGCCGTTCCTTCGGTACCACGAGTCCCCGCCTCCGACCAAGAGCGTGCTGGGCAGCAACGTCGCCGCCTTGAACTGCACGGCGCAGGACGGGACGGTGGTGGTCACCGCGGCCATCGACAACCTCGTCAAGGGAGCGGCCGGCCAGGGCATCCAGGCCATGAACGTGCGTTTCGGCCTTCCCGAGTCCAGCGGCCTCACCACCACATCACCATGGCCGTGAGCCGTCCCGTCGCCGTCGAGCGTTCCGGGGTGTGCGCGCCCCAGGGGTTTCGCGCCTCGGCGGCGGCTGCCGGGATCCGCGGCGACGGGGAGCGCGACCGCCTCGACATCGCGCTCATCGTCAGCGACCATCCCTGCACCGCCGCGGGCGTGTTCACGCGCAACCTCGTCAAGGCGGCTCCGGTGGTGATCAGCCAGCTGACGCTCCGCCGCCGCACCCCCATCCGCGCCGTGGTCGCCAACAGTGGCAACGCCAACGCCTGCACCGGACCGCAGGGCTTTCGCGACGCGCTGCGCATGGCCACCGCCGCCGCCGACAGCTGCGACGCGGATCCGTCCGAGGTGCTGGTGTGCAGCACCGGGGTGATCGGCCGGCCTCTGCCCATGGAGCGCGTCATCGCCGGGGTGCGCAGCGCGGCACTCGCCCTCAGCGCCGCCGCCGGGGAGCACGCGGCCGAGGCGATCATGACCACCGACACCGTCATCAAGACGGCGGTGGCGACTGTGCCCATCGGCGGCCGCGTCTGCACGGTGGGGGGCATGGCCAAGGGGGCGGGGATGATCCACCCCGACATGGCCACGCTCCTCGCCATGCTCACCACCGACGCCGCGGTGGAGCGCCAGGCGCTCGAGGCGCTGCTCACCGACGTGTGCTCGCGGACCTTCAACTGTCTGAGCATCGATGGGGACACCTCCACCAACGACAGCCTCCTGCTGCTCGCCAACGGAGCCGCGGGTGGTTCCCTGGTGAGCTCGGGATCAGCCGAGCTGGTCGCCCTGCGGGGCGCCGTCGAGGACGTGTGCACCTCGCTGGTCGAGCAGCTCGCCGCCGACGCCGAGGGCGCCTCCAAGTCGATCCGCGTGCAGGTGCGCGGAGCCGAGGACGATGCCCAGGCGCGAATGGCGGCGCGGACGGTGGTGCTGAGCCCGCTGGTCAAGTGCGCCATCCACGGCGCCGACCCCAACTGGGGGCGGATCGTGGCGGCACTGGGACGCAGCGGTGCACACTTCGCGCTCGACCGCTGCAGGGTGGCCATCGGCGGCATCGCCGTGTTCGCCGCCGGACAGCCCGTGGCGGTCGATCTCGACAGCATCCGCGCCGTGTTCAGCAGCTCGCGCATCGACATCGACGTCGAGCTCGGCGGAGGGCAGGGAGGCGGTCGCGCCTGGGGGTGCGACCTGTCGCCCGACTACGTCCACATCAACGCCGACTACACGACATGAGGGCAGCACCGTGACCATCGAGACCATCGACGAACGGGTGCGCCGGGCGCACACACTCATCGAGGCGCTGCCCTACATCCGCCGCTTCAGCGGCCACACCATGGTCATCAAGCTGGGTGGCGCCGCCGCCGCCACCAGCGACGTCGACGCCGTGCTCCAGGACATCGTCCTGCTCCGTTTCGTGGGGATGCGGCCGGTTCTCGTCCACGGCGGCGGTCCCGAGATCAGCAGCTGGCAGGAGCGCATGGGCATGACACCGCGTTTCGTCGACGGCCTGCGGGTCACCGACACGGCCACCATGGAGGTGGTCAAGATGGTGCTCACCGGCAAGGTCGGCCCGGAGCTGGTCTCGCGCATCCATCGACTTGGCGGCAACGCCATCGGGCTGTCGGGAGAGGACGGGCCCACGCTGCTGGTGCGGCCCATCCAGCACGACCGCGAGGACCTCGGACAGGTGGGCGAGGTGGACCACGTCAACGTCGAGCCGGTGGTGTCGATCCTCGATCAGGGGCGCATCCCGGTGGTGGCCTCGATCGGCCTCGGCTATGACGGCGAGGCCTACAACGTCAACGCCGACACCGTGGCCGCGGAGCTTGCCGTGGCGCTGCGCGCCACCAAGCTGATCGTCCTCACCGACGTCGACGGTGTCCACGATCGCGACGGAACTCTGCTCAGCGAGCTCGACAGCCGCCGCGCCGCCGCGCTGGTCGACGACGGGGTCATCACCGGGGGGATGATCCCCAAGGTGCGTGCGGCGCTGCGCGCGCTGGATGGAACCGAGGCGGCCCACATCATCGACGGCCGCGTCCCCCACGCGCTGCTCCTCGAGCTGCTCACCGCCGAGGGGGTCGGCACCATGTTCGCGTCGGGAGTGGCCCCATTGTGAGTGGCGCAGCCTCCGCTCTCGACTCGCTGCGCGACCGCGCTGACCGCGTGCTCATGCACACCTACACGCGCCAGCCGCTCGCCATCCAGTCCGGTCACGGCGCATGGGTGCGTGACGCCGACGGCCGCGAGCTCCTCGACCTCGTCGGCGGCATCGGCGTCAACGTCCTCGGTCACTCCCATCCCGCGGTCGCCAAGGCGCTCGCCGACCAGGCGGCCAGCCTCATCCACACCAGCAACCTCTACTACACCACCCCCCAGGTGGAGCTCGCCGAACGGCTCATCGCCACCGCGTTCGAGGGCCGCGTCTTCCTCTGCAACAGCGGCACCGAGGCCAACGAGGCGGCCATCAAGGTGGTGCGCAAATGGGGCCGGCGCCATCGCGGCGGCGCCACCGGCATCGTGGCACTGCGTGGTGGATTCCACGGCCGCACCCTGGGCGCGCTCGCCGCCACCTCGCAGCGACGCTACCGCGAGCCGTTCGAGCCGCTGCCCGCCGGCTTCCGGCATGTGGTCGCCGACCTCGACGCCATCGCCGCTGCGGCCGACGACAGCGTCGCCGCCGTGCTCCTCGAGCCCATCCAGGGCGAGAGCGGTGTGGTCCCGCTCGCCGATGCGCTCGTCTCCGGCGTGCGCAGCCTCTGTGACCAGCGTGATCTGCTGCTCGTCGTCGACGAGGTGCAGAGTGGCATGGGCCGCACCGGACGCTGGTGGGCGCATCAGCATGCCGGTGTCACCCCCGACGTCATGACCGTCGCCAAGGGCCTGGGCGGCGGCGTTCCGGTGGGGGCCGTCCTCGCCACGGCGCGCGCCGACGTGCTCGAGCCCGGTGACCACGGCTCCACCTTCGGCGGCAATCCCCTGGCCGCCGCGGCGGCCTGCGCGGTGCTGCGCACCATCGAGGAGGACAGCCTGGTGGAGCGCGCGGCGCGAGTCGGCGAGTACCTCCGCGAGTCCCTGCTGTCGCTACGTTCGGAGGGCGTTCCGGTGAGCACCGTGCGCGGCCGTGGCCTGATGCTCGGCGTGGTTCTCGACGAGCCCATCGCGGTTCGCGTGGGACGGGCGGCGCTCGACTGCGGGGTCATCGTCAACCCCATCGGGGCCAGCGTGCTGCGCCTGCTGCCCGCTCTGACCATCACCGAGGGGGAGATCGACCTGGCGCTGCGCCGCTTGCGCCAGGCCTTCGACGTCGCGCGCACGGAGGGCGGCGCATGAGCATCGACACGACCCGGCCGGCGAGCAACGGCACCGCCAAGCGCTCGCGGCAGCGGGCCATCGTCGAGCTGGTGCGCACCCGCACCATCCGCACCCAGGAGGAGCTGGTGGCGGCGCTGGCGTCGCGTCACCTGGAGGCCACCCAGGCGACGGTCAGCCGTGACATCCGCGAGCTGGGGCTGCTCCGTGTGCAGGGCGAGGGCGGCGCCCGCTACGCGCAGGCGGGGGCCGAGGTCGACGAGGACCTGGCGCGCCGGCGCCTCCACAACGCGCTCAGCGAGCACACCCAGGGCATCGAGTTCGTCGACCTGCTCGGCGTCCTCCATGCCCAGCCGGGGAGTGCGTCGCTGGTCGCCGGGGCCATCGACAGCGCCCGCTTCGACGAGCTGGCGGGCACCGTCGCCGGGGATGACACCGTCCTGCTGATCGCGCGCTCGCGGCCGGCGGCGCAGCGCCTCCTGGCCCGGCTGCGGACCATCTGGGAGGAGACCTCGTGAGCGCCCGGCGACGCTGTGTGCTCGCCTACAGCGGCGGCCTGGACACCTCGGTGGCTGTCCGCTGGCTGCAGGAGGAGCTCGACTTCGAGGTGGTGACCCTGACCGCCAACCTCGGCGGCGAGGGACTGGAGGCGGCCGCGGTCACCGAGCGGGCGCTGGCGGCCGGCGCCATCGCCGCCCACGTCGTCGACGCCCGCCGCGTGTTCGTCGAAGACTTCGTGTTCCCCACGCTGTGCGCCGAGGCGCTGTACGAGGGCGTGTATCCGCTCGCCACCGCGCTGGCGCGACCGCTGATCGCCAAGCTGCTGGTCGACGTGGCGCGCGAGGAGGGGGCTGTCGCGGTGGCCCACGGGTGCACCGGAAAGGGCAATGACCAGGTGCGCTTCGACGTGGCCACAGCTGCCCTGGCCCCCGAGCTCGAGGTGGTGGCGCCCGTCCGTGACTGGAAGATGGGTCGCTCAGAGGAGATCGCCTACGCGGCCGCGCACGGCATCGAGGTGGTCGCCACCGGCGAGTCCCCGTACAGCGTCGACGCCAACCTCTGGGGGCGCAGCGTCGAATGCGGTCCGCTCGAGGACCCCTGGGCGGCACCGCCGGCGGATGTCTTCGCCTGGACGGCCGACCCGGCCACCGCCGCCGCGGCGGGCGAGGAGCTGGTGGTCGCCTTCGAGCACGGCATCCCGGTGAGCATCGACTCCGAGCCGCTCGTGGCCGAGGACCTGGTGCTCCGTCTCAACGCCGTGGCCGGGCGCAACGGGGTGGGACGGATCGACCATGTCGAGAACCGCCTCGTCGGCATCAAGTCGCGGGAGATCTACGAAGCCCCCGCCGCGGTGGTGCTGCACGCCGCGCACGCCGCGCTCGAGACTCTCACGCTGCCCCGTGACGTCGCCCACATCAAGCGCCAGCTCAGCGGCGAATGGGCCCGGCTGGTGTACGACGGGCTCTGGTTCGGCGCGCTCCGCAACGCCCTGGCGGGGTTCGTGGCAGCGACCCAGGAGCACGTCTCCGGCGAGGTGCGCGTGCGCTGCGCCTCCGGCACCGTCACCGTGACCGGGCGCCGCGCCCGCCGCTCGCTGTACAGCGTTGCGCTCGCCACCTACGACCGCGAGGGCGACACCTTCGACCACAGCGCCGCCCGTGGCTTCATCGAGCTGTTCGGGCTGCCGCTGCGCAACCACGCGCGAGTCCAGGGAGCGCTCGAGGACCTGGCGCCACTGTCACTGCCGCGGCAGGTCCGGCGGGCGGGCTGATGGCTCGAGGCATCCGCATCGTCGGCGCGGGTGCGGGCGACGACGGCGAGGTCGCCGCGACAGCCGTCCCCGGATCGCGGCGGCGGCGCGCGCCCGCGGATCCGCCGGCGGAGACGGCGAACCCGGTGACCCGGGCGGCGCCGAAGATGTGGTCCGGCCGCCTGGGCACCCGCACCTCGAAGCGCGTCGAGGAGTACACCACGAGCATCGCGGTGGACGGCCGGCTCTATGCGGAGGACATCGACGGGTCGCTCGCCCACCTTCACATGCTGCGCAGGGTGGGCCTGGTGAGCGGCGCAGACGCGCGCGCCCTCGAAACGGCCCTGCGCGAGATCCGCCGGGAGTTCGATCGCCACGAGTTCGCCATCGCCGGCGGCGACGAGGACATCCACTCGGCGATCGAGCGCCGTCTCTTCGAGCTGGCCGGAGAGGTGGCGGGTCGTCTGCATACCGGGCGGAGCCGCAACGACCAGGTGGCCACCGACCTGCGCCTCTACGCCATGCGCGTGATCCGCCAGCTGATGCTGGCCATCGCCGCTCTGCAGGAGACGCTGGCGCGGCGCGCCCAGCAGCACCTCACCACCCCCATGCCCGGGTACACCCACGGCCAGCGCGCCCAGGTGATCTCCCTGGCGCACCATCTGCTCGCCTACGTGGAGATGCTGCAGCGCGACATCGGTCGCCTTCAGGACGCGCACGACCGCTGCGACGTGCTCCCCTTGGGCAGCGGAGCGCTGGCCGGGTCGACGCTGCCGCTCGACCGCCGCGGCGTCGCCGAGGAGCTGGGCTTCTCCAGCATCAGCGCCAACAGCCTCGACGCAGTGGCGGACCGAGACTTCGCCGTCGAGCTCACCGGCGCGTGTGCGCTGACCATGGTGCACCTGTCTCGATTGGCGGGGGAGGTGGTGCTCTGGACGTCGACCGAGTACGGGTTCGCCGAGCTCCCGGATGCGTACGCCACCGGCTCGTCGCTCATGCCCCAGAAGAAGAACCCCGACGTGCTCGAGCTGGTGCGTGGCCGCACCGCCCGGGGGATCGCCGAGCTCGCCGCCCTGCTCACCATGCTCAAGGGACTGCCGCTGGCCTACAACCGCGACCTCCAGGAGGACAAGGTGGCTCTCTTCGGCGCCGTCGACACCACCCTGGCGGCGCTGGGGGTGATGACGGCGGTGGTCGGCGTGCTCCGCTTCGACCGCGCCGCGATGCGCGCCGCCGCCTCCGATCCCGCGCTCCTGGCCACCGACGTCGCCGAGTACCTGGTGGTGCACGGCATGCCCTTCCGCGCGGCTCACGAGCTGGTGGGGTCCCTGGTACGGCGGACCGGCGAGGAGGGACGCACCCTGCGCGATCTCGCAGTCGAACAGTGGCGGGAGCTGACCGACCTGGCCGGCGACGACATCGTCGAGCTCTTCGACGTGGACGCCGCGCTGCGCCGCCGCGAGATCCCGGGAGGCCCCGGGCCGCGCACGGTGTCGCGCCAGCTGGTGAGGTCGGCGACCCTGGTGGCCAAGACCCGGCGGGTGGTCACCGTTCTGGCGCGGCAGCCGGTCGCCGCCAAGGAGGTGGGAGCGGCCGTGCGTGCGGGGCGCGGCCCCACCCGCGACGGCGGCCGTCGCGAGCGAGCGGGGAAGGCGCGCAACGGCTGACCGGTATCCTCGTCGCATGGCCCGCCCACTCCTCGTCGTCGGCGACGTCCAGGGCGATGTGGAACGCCTCCAGGAGGCGCTCCAGCCCTTCCCGGAGGACGAGGTCGACACCATCTTTCTCGGTGACTTCTTCCAGGGCGGCAGGCCCGGAGCCGGGGGCGGCGCGGCGGCTGCACGCCTGGCCAGGGCGCGTCGCCACAGCCGTTCGGTGCTCGGCAACCACGACCTCTTCCTGCTCGCCGTGCTGGAGCGTCGCCGCGGGGTCGAGCCGCCCGAACCGTGGCGGGCTCGCGATCCCGCGGAGCTCGAGGCGCTGTGGCTGCACCGCCGCGGCGATTGGGCGGACCTCGACGCCGTTGCCGCGGACCCCGAGCTCGAGGCCTGGCTGCGCGGTCTTCCGTTCCTGATCCTCCTCGACGACGGCACCCTGGTGCAGCACACCGACGACGACATGTACGCCGGCCTGGGTGACACCGTCGACGCGGTCAACGCCACCGCGCGCGAGTGGCTGGCCGAGCCCGGCGGCGTCTTCACCGCGGTGCGAACCCTGTTCGGTCGCCGCGCCTTCGTGGAGCGCCGCCGCCTCGACCTCTACCTCGAGCACTTCGGCGCGGTTCGGCTGGTGCACGGCCACACGCCGCACTGGGAGGACCAGCCGAGCGTCGGCCATGGCGGGCGTCTCTGGGGATTCGACGGCCGCTTCTCCCGCTTCTGGCCTCGCGAGGAGGGCGAGCTCTTCGGGCCCATAGGAGCAACGGTGGCCCTGCTGCCGGGGTTGTGACCACCCGTCTCGACGCCGTGGTCGTCGGGGCTGGGCCCAACGGTCTGGCGGCCGCCATCGTGCTGGCGCGGCAGGGGATGTCGGTGCACGTCGTCGAGGCCGCCGACGAGGTCGGGGGCGCCTGCCGCACGGCGGAGCTGACCCTGCCCGGATTCCGCCACGACATGGGCGCGTCGGTGCTTCCGTTCGCGACGTCATCGCGCTTCTTTCGCGACTTTCCGGCGGCCCGGTACGGGCTCGAGCTCATCCATCCGCGGGCGCCGCTGGCGCACCCGCTGGACGGCGAGGAGGCCATGCTGCTGGAGCGATCGGTCGACGACACCGCCGCCGGTCTGGGCGGCGACGCGGCGCGGTACCGCCGTCTGTTCTCCGCGGCCACGCGCTATGAGGAGCCGCTCCTCGACCAGTTCCTCGGCCCACTGCGCGTGCCCCGCCACCCGCTGCTGGTCGCGGCCTTCGGGGTCCCCGCGCTGCTTCCCGCAGCGCTGCTGGCACGCACCGCGTTCCGCGGTCACCGCGCGCGTGCTCTCTTCGCCGGCATGGCGGCGCACTCCATGCTCGCGCTGAACAGCCCGGCCAGCGCCAGCATGGGCTTGGTGATGGCGATGGTGGGCCACGCCGTCGGCTGGCCGGTGGCGCGTGGCGGCGCCGGCAACGTCACCAAGGCGATGGCCGCCCACCTCGTAGAGCTCGGCGGCACCGTCGAGACGGGGCGGCGGATCACCTCTCTCGATGAGCTTCCCGCGGCGCGCGTCCGGCTCCTCGACCTGGTGCCGCGCGACATCGAGCGCATCTGCGCTGACGCGCTCCCTCCGCGCTATCGGCGCAGCCTGCTCCGCTACCGGTACGGACCCGGGGTGTACAAGATCGACTGGGCGCTCGACTCACCCATCCCCTGGGCCGATCCGCGCTGCGCCGCCGCCGCCACCGTCCACGTGGCCGGCTCATTCGACGAGATCGTCGCTTCCGAGGCCGGCGTCGCCGCCGGTCGCCACGCGCAGAGGCCGTTCGTCATCCTCGTCCAGCCCTCGCTGTTCGACAGCGATCGTGCCCCGCGCGGACGGCACACCGCCTGGGCGTATTGCCACGTCCCCAACGGATCGCGGCGCGACATGAGCGAGGAGATCGAGAGACAGGTGGAGCGCTTCGCCCCGGGCTTCCGCGACGTCATCGCCGCGCGCCACGTCCTCGACACCGGGGGGCTCGAGGCTTACGACGCCAACCTCGTCGGCGGCGACATCAACGCCGGGACGTTCAGCCTGGGCCAGCTCTTCACCCGTCCGACGGCTCGGATGCCGCCGTACACCACCCCCAATCCCGGCATCGTGATCTGCAGCGCGGCCACCCCGCCGGGCGGTGCGGTGCACGGGATGTGCGGATGGTGGGCGGCACAGGCGGCCCTGCGCGCGCTCCGCAAGAGCTGAGCTCAGTCGTCCTGGTCGGCGTCCCTGCCGCCGTGCAGCCGGGACATCCCCTCCTCGACCTCGAAGCGGGTCTCGCAGGCCGGACACTCGATCAACGCCGCCAGGGGGTCGTCCTCGGGCGGGAGCAGACGCATGCCACAGGAGGGGCAGATGAGCGTGATCGCCAGGTCATCGCCGCGACGGTGCATCTCGGCAGCCGCCGCCGCCACGTCGATCGCCACCGACTGGCAGACGGCGCAGACGAAGGTGGCGCGGCTGTCGTCGTGGCCCGCGTAACGGCCGGTGCGGTCGACGAACAGGGGCGCGTTGAGGGCTTCGAAACGACCCTCGGGACAGTTGTTGGGACAGGCGAGGTGACCGGGCACACGATCATCGTCGCAGGCGGGACGGATCGGGCGGGTGTCCTAGACGGCGCGACCGGCGGGCCGGCCGCGATCCAGGAGCGCGCGCATGCGCGCCACCGGTGGGTCCTCCCCCGCGCTGACGTAGGCGGTGACCACCAGCGAGAGCAGCATCGCCTTGAGCGCTCCGTAGATGGCCACCGGGCGGCTCTCGCGCAGCAGTCCCGCCAGCGCGATCCCGTCGATGGCTCCGCCGATGGCCTCGGCGAGGTCGCGTGGCGGCACGTCTCCTGATGAGGGCAGCCGGGCCAGCACTTGGCGCACCTCGGCCTCGATGTCGTCGACGAAATGGGTCCAGAGCTCGGCGCACCGCGCCCTGATCACCGGGTTGTTGAGGCCCACGACGTAGAGGTCGAAGAGGAGCCGGAAGAACTCCGGATGCTCCGTCGCCCGCACCGCGGTGTGATCGAGGGCCGCGACGATGCGCTCGAGAGGGTCGTCGATGCCGGCCACCGCCGACTGCCAGTCGGCGACCATCTCGCGCTCGAGGTCGTGGACCACGGCCACGAGGAGCTCCTCTTTCGAGGTGAAGTAGTAGTGGACCAGGCCCGGGGCCACGCCCGCCTCGAGCGCGATCTGCTTGACTGAGCTGTCCGAATAGCCGCTGCGGCCGAGCACGCGGCCGGCCGCACGGATGATCTGGCCGCGCCGTCCGGGCTCCTCGCCAGGCTCGGTGACACCCGCCTGCACCCGCACTCCCAGCACTCCCTCAACGTTTGGACGCCCGCCCGATCGTAGTCGCTGGGAGCGCTCGTGCCAGCGGGCCGACAGCCGCCGCCGGCTGACCTTCAGGCGCTGGCCAGCTCGCGGGCGGGCGGCTGCCGCCGGCCCGCGACGTCCTGGTAGCGGCCGATGACGATTCGGATCAGGTTGAGCCCGAGCCGGGGATGGACGAGGAGCAGGGCCTCCAGCTTGCCGTTGGGGAGGACCAGGCAGTGCAGCGGCGTCTCGGCGCGGACCGAGGCGGAGCGAAGGCCGCTTCCGAGCACCGCGATCTCTCCGAAGAAGTCCCCGGCCGCGAGCGTGGCGACCCGCCAGCCGTCGACGAGCACGGCGGCCGAGCCGCCCACGATGATGAAGAAATCGCTGCCGCGAAGTCCCTCGAGGACGATGCGGGAGCCACCCGGGAAATGGCACTCGTCGAACTCGGCGAGCGCGGCGGCGACGTCGTGGCTGCTCATCCCCTGGAACAGGGGGGCGCCGCCCAGAGCCGCCTCGAAGCCGCGGCGGGCGGCTGCGCCCGGGACCCGGTCCGAGGTCTCGGCCACCAACCGGTCGGTCCTGCCCGGCCGGCGCCGGACGAGAGTCGTCTTCATCGGTTGCCTCCAGTGCCTTCCTGGCCGCCCAGTTTAGTTGGTTGACCGACCAAGACGCAACGCAGCTAGAGGCGGGGATCTGCCCCTCGGCTGTCATACAGCGCCACCCCGATGGCTCCGGGGCCGCCATGGCAGCCGATCACCGGGCCCACGTCGATGAGCTCGGCGGGCTCACCGGCGGCCTCCCCGACCCGGCGGGCGACCTCCAGGCCAGCCTCGCGCTGGTCGGCGTGGGCGACCATCGCCCTGGCCCTGCCGCCCCACCGGTCCGCCGAGCCGCGCACCTCCTCGACCAGCCGGTCGAGCGCGCGCGGGAAGGTGCGCACCCTGTCGAGGGGCTCGACGGTGCCATCGCGCACCTCGAGGATCGGCTTGATGTTGAGGACCGAGCCGAGCAGGGCGCGAGCCCCGCCGATGCGCCCCCCTCGGCGCAGATACTCCAGGCTCTCGACGGTGAACACCAGGCGCATGGTCGACGTCATCGCTGTCACCACCTTCTCGATCTCGGCCGCGTCGGCGCCTGCCTCTGTGGCGCCGAGCACGGCGTTGACCACCAGGCGGTGCCCCGGGCCCACGGTGCCTGTGTCGAGCACGCGGATGTCCCTGCCGGGCAGGGCCTCGCGGGCTTGGAGAGCCGCGCTGTGGGTGCCGCTCATGCCTGCCGAGATGGTGGTGCAGACGATGGCGCCGCCGTCCTCGCCGAGGCCGGCGAACACCGTCTCGAACTCGGCCGGGGTCGGCTGTGAGGTGCGGGGCACCACCGTGGTGGTGCGCATTCGGGAGTACAGCGTCGCCGCGTCGATGTCGCGGCCGTCGGCGAACACCTCCTCGCCGATGATCACCTTGAGGGGCACCACGGTCAGCCCCCTCGCGGCCGCCTCACCGGCGGAGATGTCGCAGGTGCTGTCGGCGACGAGGTGGACCTTGGTCATCGTCTACAGGTTAGCTCCCGATCTGATAATCCCCGCCATGGAACCTCGCCAGCGGCTGTACCACATGATCCTCGGCTACCGCGCCACCCAGGCCATCCGGGCCGCGGCTGAGCTGGGCATCTGCGACGTCCTCGCCGCCGGGCCGATCTCGTCCGCCGACGCGGCAGCTGCGGTGACGGTGGACGCGGCCATGCTGCACCGGCTGCTGCGCCTGCTGGCAGCGCTCGGAGTTGTGACCGAGGCGGCCGACGGGCGCTTCGCCAACACCGAGATGGGCGATCTGCTGCGCGCCGGTGTCCTGGGGAGCCTCCGCAGCACCGCCATCGGGCTGGGCGAGGCGAGCTGGTGGAACGCCTGGGGAGCGCTGCCCCGTGGCATCCGAGGCGAGGGCATCCCTTTCGATCTGGTCAACGGGCGGTCGTCCTGGGAGGAGATGCGAGACGACCCCGTGGTCGCCGCCCGCTTCAACTCCTTCATGGCCACCCAAACCGAGACCTTCCTTCCCCAGCTGCTCCGCCAATTCGACTTCTCAGCCGCCGCGCATGTCGTCGACGTGGGCGGCGGCAATGGAGCACTTCTTGCCGGCATCCTGCGAGCCAACCCGCGCGCTCGCGGCACTGTGTGCGATCTCGAGGCCGGGCTGTCCGGGGCCCGCCAGTACCTCGAAGCCCACGGTGTTGCGGACCGGTGCAACCTGGTGGCGGGAAGCTTCTTCGAGTCCGTGCCGGCGGGCGCCGACGTCTACCTGCTTCGGCTCATCCTCCACGACTGGCCTGACGATGCTGCCCGGACGATCCTCGCTGCCTGCCGGCGCGCCATGCGCCCGGGGGCTCAGCTGCTGGTCATCGACACCGTCCTGCCCGACCGTGCCATCGACGATCCAGACGCGCGCGTCGCTTTCTTCTATGACGTGAACATGCATGTGCTGTACGGCGGCCGGGAGAGGACGGAGAGCGAGGTTCAGGCCATGCTCGAGGCGGCGGGCTTCACCGTGAACACGGTGCTGGCGACGCAGCCGAGCGCCACCCTGGTGGCGACGGCAGTGGCTCCCCCTGGCGGCTAGTGCCCGGCTCTCTGCAGCACGAGAAGGGCGCCCGCCAGGTTGCGATCCAAGCCGAGCTCGCCGAGCCTGATCTGTGGCGCCGGCTGCAGCTTCAGGTACCGGGTCACGGTGGCGGAGATGGCCGGTTCCAGCTCTGACCAGCGCGAGTCGGCCACCCCGCCGCCGAAGACCACGCGATCGCAGTCGAGGAGGGCGACAGCGTTGACCACCGCCAGACCAAGCCACTCGCCGACCTCATCCCACACCGCCCGGTCCTCGATCTGCTCCGCCGGCCGGCCGAATCGCCTGGCGATGGCGCGGCCGCTGGCGACGGCCTCCAGACAGCCCGCCCCGCCGCACTCACACGGTGGTCCGCCGGCTCGCTCCGGCCAGATCACCTGGTGGCCGCCCTCGCTGTCACCCTGGCCGACCACCAGCTCTCCCTCGCGCACGATCCCGCTGCCGATCCCGGTGGACACGGTGTAGTAGACGAGGACCCCCGCCCCGCGCCCGGCCCCCAGCGTGGCCTCGGCGAGGGCGGCGCAGTTGGCGTCGTTCTCGAGCACGACAGGGCACTCGAAGCGCTCACCGAGAGGCGCCGCCAGGTCGAGGCGGTGCCAGTCACCCGACAGTCCCGGCGGGTTGAGGAGCTCGCCGGTGCGGCGGTCGAACGGGCCCGGCACGGCGGCGGCGATCGCCTCCAGCGGCCGGCCGCGGCGCACCTCCTCGAGCATGCCGGCCAGGGTGGCCGCCATGTCCCCGCTCTGCGGCGTGGAGCGCCGCACCGGCGGTCCGATCTGGCCGTCCGCCTCCGCGACGGCGGCGAGCAGCTTGGTTCCCCCGACGTCGATCAGCCCGATCACTGCGGGGCAACAGTACAAGGGCGGGCCATCGGGATCGGCTCGGTGGTACCTACAATTCCGCGCCATGCTGCTCGCAGTCGACGTCGGCAACACCAACATCGTTGTCGGGGTCTTCGACGGTGACCGGCTGGTCGCCGATTTCCGGCTCCACACCAACGAGCGCTCCACCGGCGACGAGCTCGGCCTGACCGCCACCGACCTGCTCCGCCGGCGCGGCATCGAGATCACCGCCATCGACGCGGTGGCCGTCGCCAACGTCGTCCCCCCGCTGGCACGGGCGATCGAGGAGATGTCCCGCCTCTACTTCGGCTGCGCGCCGCTGATGGTGGGCCCGGGAATCCGCACAGGTGTGAGCATCAAGTACGAGGACCCCCGGCTGGTCGGCGCCGATCGCATCGCCAACGCGCTTGCCGGACGCCACCTCTACGGCGCCCCGGTCATCCTCCTCGACTTCGGCACGGCCACCACCTTCGACGCGGTCTCCGCGGCGGGGGAGTACCTCGGGGGGGCGATGGCGCCGGGCATCCTGATCAGCCTGGATGCGCTGGTGAGCCGGGCCTCCAAGCTCAACCGCATCGAGCTGGCCGCGCCCCCGTCCGTGATCGGTCGGAGCCCGGCGGCGTCGATGCAGTCCGGCTTCGTCTTCGGCTACGTCGGCCTGGTCCAGGGGATCGTGGCGCGCATGCGGGCGGAGATCGGCGCCAGCGCCCGGGTCATCGCCACCGGCGGGCTCGCCGAGCTCTTCGCGCCGCTCATCCCCGAGATCGAGGCTGTCGATGCCCACCTCACCCTGGTCGGGCTCCGGCTCATCCACGAGCTCAACTCGGGCTGAGAGGGCTGCTCACCGTACCATCAGGCGCCATGACCGTCGCCGCGATCCCCCGCCCCGCTCTGCGCATCGGTGCGCTCGAGCTCAGCTCACCCGTGCTGATCGCCCCCATGGTGGGAATCACCGACGTGCCCTGCCGGGAGCTGGCTCTCGAGCTCGGCGCGGGGTTGGTGTCCACCGAGATGGTGGCGTCGGAGGCGGTGGTGCGCAGCCTCGAGGCCAGCCTTCATCTGCTCGACTTCCCCGCGTGGGCGGGCCGCTCCGGCGCCCAGCTGGTCGGCTCCGACCCGGTGGTGATGGCCGACGCCGCCCAGATCTGTGTGGAGCGCGGGGCGGTCACCGTCGACGTCAACCTCGGCTGTCCGGTCAGAAAGGTGGTGGGGCGCGGCAGCGGCGCCGCCCTGGCTCGCGACATCCCCGCCACCGCGGCTGTGATCGGCGCCATGGTGAGCGCGGTCGACGTGCCCGTCACCGCCAAGATGCGACTGGGGTGGGACGCCGCCAGCATCAACGCCCCTGAGCTGGCCCGCGCCCTCGTGGATGCCGGGGTCAGCGCCATCACGGTGCACGGGCGCACTCGCTGCCAGGGCTACTCCGGCGCCGCCGACTGGCAGGAGATCGCCCGCGTCAAGGAGGCGGTCGACATCCCGGTGATCGGCAGCGGTGACGTCGAGGACGTGCGCCTCATCGAACGGCGTCTCCGGGCCGGCGTTGTCGACGGCGTGGTCATCGCCCGCGGCATGCTCGGCAACTTCTGGCTGATCCGCCAGGCCACCGAGCTGCTGGCCACCGGCGAGCTGCTCGACGACCTCGACTTCGGCGCGCGCATGGCGCTCTGCCGCCGCCACCTCGACCTGCTCATCGCGTACCACGGCGCGCAGCGCGCGCTGCGCATCGGCCGCAAGTACGTCGCGTGGTCGATCAAGGGCTGCAACGGAGCCGCCCGGCTGCGCGCCATGGTGCAGGACCTCGACAGCCTCGACATGCTCGAGTCCATCTTCGACTCCGCCCTCGCCGCCGGTCTCGGACCCCAGGGCTGGTTCCGTCCCGTCTTCACCAGCGGCGACGGATGAGCGACTCCCGCCTCGGCGCTCCGCTGGAGCTGCCCTGGTGGACCATCCCACTGGGCCTCCCTCCGGCGGCGGTCACCATAGCCGCCGTCGTCGTCGGCGCTCCGCTCTGGGCACACCTCCTGGCGATCGCCTCGTCTCTCCTGCTGCTCATCACCCTGGTGGCGGTAGCCACGCGCGTGCCAAGCAAGAGCATGCAGAGCGTCTGGATCAGCGCCGCCTACGCGATCTGGGTCTTCACGGTGATCAGCTGGGTGGTGATAGCAACCACAAAGTCCTGCAACTGCGCGTAGCACCAGCAATGTGGAGCGCGCCAGAAATGCGCGCACCAGAAAAAGCGCAGCAACAAACAAGCGCACCAGAAAAAACAGGGCAGAGCAAGCGAGCAAGAGCGTCCAAAAAAAGCAACGCCCACGAAGCACCGCAGTCGACATGGCACGCACTCGGTTCCGTCGGCGGACGAGGTCCGCCGAGGAGTGGGTGAGCAGGGTCGAATTCACTTCGACCGTGCGAGGGCGAGGATCTGCCTCGCCCTATAAAAAGAGGGCGCCCCTGGAATACCAGAGACGCCCCGAGAGGGGGGGCAGATGAGTCGACGCGACCTCAGCGATGATACCCGCGCTGTCACAACCGGTCAACGAGCGTCGGCGATTCGTCACATCCGGGAGGGGCAGGGCTCACCTATACTCCGGCGTCTCAATCCACAGAAGGCGCGTTCGCCCCGTGTGACAAGGTCTCACCAGATGGACAAACCGGTTCTGCTCACGCCCGAGGGACAGCAGAAGCTCGAGATGGAGCTCGACGAACTGCGGACGGCGCGGCGCGCCGAGATCGCCGAGCGCATCAAGTACGCCAAGGACTTCGGGGACATCACGGAGAACGCCGAGTACGAGGACGCCAAGAACGAGCAGGGCATGGTCGAGGGCCGCATCCTGACTCTCGAGAACATGCTGCGCAACGCGGTTCTCATCGAGGAGCCCAAGGACCACGAGGTGGTGCGCGTCGGCTCCGAGGTGGAGCTCAAGGACGAGTTCGGCAAACAGGTCTTCACCATCGTGGGGCCCGCGGAGGTCGATGTCGGCAGCGGGCGGATCTCCATGGAGTCGCCGGTGGGCAAGGCGGTCATCGGGCATCGCAATGGTGAGTCCGTCGACGTCATGAGCCCCGGTGGTTCGCGCCGGGTGAAGATCGTCCGCGTCTCCTGAGCGCGCGGCAAACCGGCAAGATTGGGCGCAATGCCCGCCGACGACCTCTTCATCGAACGCCGCCGCAAGATCGACGAGCTGGCGGCACTGGGCGTGCCCGCCTACAACGTCGATTTCGCGCCCACCGTGAGCCTCGACGGCGCCCGGCAGGTCCTCGCCGACTTCGAGGCCACCGAGTCCGCACCGGCCGCGGACGGCGACGACGCGGACGAGGGGCCAGAGGTGCGGGTCGCCGGGCGCATCATGCAGTACCGCCTGCAGGGCAAGAGCTGCTTCCTCCACATCGAGGCCGAGGAGGAGCGGCTCCAGGTGTGGTTGCGGCTCGACCGGGTCGGCGAGAGGCAGTTCGCCATCGTCCGTCTGCTCGACCTCGGCGACATCATCGGGGTGCGCGGTCACGTGATGCGGACCCGGCGGGGCGAGCCCACCGTGGTGGGTGATGAGATCACCGTGCTGGTCAAGGCGCTGCAGTCCCCGCCCGACAAGTACCACGGGCTCCAGGACCAGGAGACCCGCTACCGCAAGCGCCACCTCGACCTGCTCGGCAGCGCCTCGCAGCGCCGCCATTTCGCGGCCCGCAGCCAGGTGGTGCGCTCGCTGCGGCGGACCCTCGACGGGCGCGGGTTCCTGGAGGTGGAGACGCCCATCCTGCAGCCCATCCCGGGCGGCGCGTACGCCCGTCCCTTCGCCACCCACTGGAACGCGCTCCACGCCGACGTGTACCTGCGCATCGCCATCGAGCTCCACCTCAAGCGGCTGCTCGTCGGCGGCTATCGCCGCGTCTACGAGATCGGTCGCGTCTTCAGGAACGAGGGCCTCGACCCCCGCCACAACCCGGAGTTCACCCTGCTCGAGGCGTACCAGGCGTACAGCGACTACCACGGCATGCGCGAGCTCACCGAATCCCTCGTCGTCGACGCGGCCGGCGCTCTCGGCCCGCAGCCGTCGGGCGAAGGTGGAAGCTTTCCCTGCGAGGACCCGCTGCGCCGCACCGTCGCCGGGCGGGAGCTGTCGCTGACGCCGCCATTTCGGGTCGCGCGCATGGTCGACCTGGTTGCCGAGGTGTGCGGCTTCGATCCCGTCGCGGAGTGGGACCGGCTCACCGATCATGCGGTCCGGCTCGGTGTCGAGGTGCAGCCCTCCCACGGCCCGGGAGCGGTTCTCCTGGAGATCTACGAGCAGCGCGTCGAGCCGGGGTTGTGGGACCCGACCTTCGTGCTCGATTACCCGGCCGAGGTCTCGCCCCTGGCACGCCATCGCTCCGACGACAGCCGCTTCGTCGAGCGGTTCGAGCTCATCATCGCCGGGCGCGAGCTGGCCAACGCGTTCAGCGAGCTCAACGATCCCATCGACCAGCGCCGCCGGTTCGAGGACCAGGCGCGGCGCCGCGCCGCCGGTGACGACGAGGCCTTCGTCCTCGACGAGGACTTCCTCGAGGCGATCGAGATGGGCATGCCCCCCGCCGGTGGCCTCGGGCTGGGCGTCGACCGCCTGGTGATGCTGCTCACCGACGCGGCGTCGATCCGCGACGTCCTCCTCTTTCCCACCATGCGCCCGCGGCCTCGCGACGGGGACACGCACAGTGCCGATGCCCACGTCTCGCCCTCGCGGCGCGCCGAGGAGGGCTGAACCGGTGATCCCGCTGCAGCGTCTCCGTGAGGATGCCGAGGCCATCCGCAGGGGCGCTCGGCTCAAGGGCGAGGACGCGCCGATCGACGAGATCCTCGAGCTCGATGTCCAGGCCCGCCGGCTCCGCACCGACGTGGAGAGCAGAAGGGCGGAGCAGAAGCGTGCCTCCTCCGAGATTCGCGGTGTCCCGAGCGCTGAGCAGCGCACCGCTCTGTCCGAGGCCAAGCAGAGGATCCAGGCCGCCGAAACCGAGCTGGCCGTGCTGGAGGCGCGCCGCGACGATCTGCTTCTGTATGTGCCCAATCCGCCCCACCCCTCCGTTCCCGAGGGCAGCTCTGATGCCGACAACGTGGTGGTCCGCACCTGGGGAACGCCGGCGGAGTTCGACTTCGAGCCGCTCGCCCACCACGATCTCGGCGGCGCGGCGGGAATCTTCGACTTCGAGCGCGCCGCCAAGCTGAGCGGAGCGCGGTTCGCCGTGCTCCGCGGTGACGGCGCCCGTCTCCAACGAGCGTTGATCACGTTCTTCCTCGATGTCGCCACCAGCGAGCACGGCTACAGCGAGATCGCGCCACCGTACCTGGTGCGGCGCGACGCCATGGTCGGCGCGGCGCAGCTGCCCAAGTTCGAGGACGACGCCTACAAGACCGACGACGGGTTGTTCCTGATCCCCACGGCCGAGGTCCCAGTCACCAACCTGTATCGCGACGAGATTCTCGACTCGGCCGATCTGCCCATCGCCCACGTCGCCTACACACCGTGCTGGCGGCGCGAGGCGGGATCGGCCGGCAAGGACACGCACGGATACATCCGCCTGCACCAGTTCGACAAGGTGGAGATGGTGCGCTTCACCACCGCCGAGCGTTCGCTCGACGAGCTCGAGCTGCTCACCGGGCACGCCGAGGTGCTCTTGCAGCGCCTCGGCATCGCCTACCGGGTTCTGCTCATGTGCAGCGGCGACCTGGGCTTCGCGCAATGGAAGAAGTACGACGTCGAGGCGTGGGCGCCGGGGATGAGGCGCTGGCTCGAGGTGTCGTCGTGCAGCGCGTTCGGCGAGTTTCAAGCGCGCCGCGCTCAGATCCGTCACCGGTCCGCGGCGGGAGCGCGTCCCCAGTTCGTGCACACGCTGAACGGCAGTGGACTCGGTGTGCCGCGGGCCTTCGACGCCATGCTCGAGACCCATCAGCAGGCCGACGGGAGCGTGCTCATACCCGCGGCGCTGCAGCCGTACATGGGCGGCGTGAAGCGGATCGGATGACGCCCGGCGGGGCCGGGCCGGTACGCTGCCCGCATGCACGTCCCGGGTGACGATCTCGACCAGGCGTGGCTCAACGACCACAGTGAGTACCAGCGCAACTTCGTGCACGGGCTGCGCAATCCCCATGGGCTGCATCTGCAGTATCACCTCGCCGGCGATCGCGTGGCCACCACCTGGGTGGCCGATGACGACCATGCCGGGTTTCCCGGCTTCGTCCACGGCGGTCTGATCGCCGCGGTTCTCGACGACGCCATGGGTCGCTGCTCAGTGCTGCATCGGCGCTGGGTGGTGACCGGACGGATGGAGACCCGATTTCGCGATGCGGCCCCGCTCGGCGTGGCGCTCCGCGTCGAGGGCTGGATCACCAGCCTCACACGCCGCGCCATGACCGCGGAGTCGCTGATGACGCTGGAGGACGGCCGCGTCGTCGCCGGTGCCACCGGGACGTACCTCCCCATCCCGGCGTCGTTGCTGGATCGGATGGTCGACTCCTGGCCGGGATTCGCGGAGTTCACGAGCGACGATGGCCGATGAGAGAAGAGGCCGCCGGCGCATCCGGAGCCGCCGTCGAGGAGCGCGAGGTCAAGCTGGCGGTGCCCGACGACTTCGTGCTCCCCTCGCTCTCCGGGCTCGATTCGCTGACCACCCTCGACGAGGGTGAGGAGGTGCTCCGATCGGTGTACTGGGACACCGGCGACCTCGCCCTGGTGCGGGCCGGGGTGGGGGTGCGGCATCGCAACGGCATCTGGACGTTCAAGGGGCCCTCGCGCCGCGACGGCGACGCGGTGGTCCGCGAGGAGTTGGAGGTGGCCGCCCCCGGTGACGTGATTCCCGCGCTGGTGCGGTCCCGGATCGGCCCGCTGCTGGATCCGTCCACCCTCCACCCCGTGGTCACGCTCGACAACCTCCGCCATCGGCTCGACGTGCGCGACGGGGCCGGCAGCGCCGAGCTGGTTCATGATCGAGTGGCGGTGCTCGACGGGGCGCGCGTGGTGGCGCGCTTCACCGAGGTGGAGGTGGAGTTCAGCCCGGCGGGGCAGGCGATCGCGGACAGTCTCGTGCATCTTCTGCTGGCTCACGGCGCGGTGGTCGACCCCACCCCCAAATACGCGCGCGCGCTGCGAGCGCTTGGTCTCGACCCACCCCACCCGTCAGCCTGAGCCTGGGCCGGGCATGTCTGTGCACCGGCGCCGAAGCGGTGAGACCACGGATGCTCGATACACTTGAGGCATGAAGATCGACATCAGCGCCGAGAATCGCTCGCCTCGCCTGGCGATCATCGCGCACGACGGCAAGAAGGTCGACCTGGTGGCGTTTGCCACGTACAACAGGGAGCGCCTGCAACGGTGCCGGCTGATCGGCACCAGCACCACCGCGCGCATGTTGCGCGAGAAGGTCGGTCTGCAGATCCAGAGCGTCGAGAGCGGACCGCACGGGGGCGACGTGCAGATCGCCAACCTGGTTGTCGAGGGCAAGATCGATGCCGTTCTCTTCATCGTCGATCCGCTCGACAAGCATCCCCACGACCCCGACATCCAGACCCTGCTGCGCATCTGCAACGTGCGCAACGTTCCCCTGGCCACCAACATCGCCACCGCCGATCACCTGATCAGCTCGCCGATGCTCGACGTGGTGCAGGAGCGCAATCTGCTCGACGTCATCGCCAGCTGACAACCGACTCCCCGCTCACCCCAGAATCGATCCCGTGATCGGATCGATCTGGGGTACGCGCGACGCCCTGCCACCTCCGGCGCCGCTGCCCGATGGCGCCGAGGTGGTCATCGTCGGGGGCGGGATCACCGGCGTCGCGCTCCTCCGAGCGCTGTGCGAGCGCGGGGTCGACGCCATCCTCCTCGAGCGCGACCACCTGGCTGCGGGCGCCAGTGGCCGCAATGCCGGGTTCCTGCTGGCCGGGGTGGCGGAGAACTACGCCCGCGCGGTGGCCCGGTACGGACGCGGCGTGGCCGCGGAGGTGTGGCGATTCACGCTGGAGAATCACCGCCTCGTCGCCGCCGCGGCCGCGCCCTGCGACTCCGCCCACCAGGTTCGCGGCAGCCTGACCGTGGCCCTCGATGCCGCGGAGGCCGCCAGCATCGAGGAGGCCGCCACGCTTCTGGCGGAGGACGGGCTGCCCGGCCGGATGACGGCGGTCGACCATCCCCTGGGGGCGCTCTGCACGCTGCTCAATCCCGCTGACGGCGAGATCGACCCGCTGCGCCTGGTGCGCGGTCTCGCGCTCGCCAATGCTGACCGGGTCCACGAGCACCAGAACGTTGTTTCTGTCGAGGAAGGCGCAAACAGCGTGAGCGTCGGCCTCGAAGGTGGTGAGCTGGAGGCGTCGGCGGTGGTGCTGGCCACCAACGCCTGGACCGCCGAGCTGCTGCCGGCGGTGCCGATCAGGCCGGTCCGCGCTCAGATGCTGGCCACGGCCCCCACCGCTCCCTGCATCGCCCGTCCGGTGTACGCGGAGTGGGGCCACCGCTATTGGAGGCAGCGCGACGATGGGCGCGTGCTCGTGGGCGGCTTCCGGAATCGCGCGCTGCGCGCCGAGGTGGGCTATGACGTCACCCCCACCGCCACCGTGCAGTCCCATCTCGACCATCAGGTCGCCGAGCTGGTGGGAGGCGCGACGGTGACGCATCGCTGGGCCGGGACCATGGGCTTCAGCGAGGACGGGCTTCCCCTGGTGGGGCTTGCCCCGGGCTGCCATCGTATCCACGTGTGCGCCGGGTACACCGGCCATGGCATGGGATTCGCGCTCCGCTCCGCGACCGCGCTGGTGGGCCGGATGGTCGATTCCGAGCCGCTGCCGGCGTGGCTCGACGCCGCCCGCGCCGCGCCGCGCTGACCGGGTCGTTCACGGCCCGGAGGTCAGGCGATGGCCGCGTCCGAGCCGGCCCACCTGGGAAGCACCACCACGAAGCTGCTGCCCCGCCCCAGCTCCGACTCGACGCGGATCGTCCCCTGGTGGGCGGCGACGACGTGGCGCGCGATGGCCAGGCCCAGCCCCGACCCCTCTCCGTCGCGACGCCGCGAGCTGTCCGCCTTCCAGAAGCGCTCGAAGATGCGCGTCAGGTCGTCGGAACGGATGCCGACGCCGGTGTCGGTGCAGCGCAGCTCGACTCGCTCACCTCGGTTCCCGGCGACGGCGGCTGCGACGGTGATGGCTCCCCGCGGCGGGGTGAACTTGACGGCGTTGTGCACGAGGTTGCGGAGGACGTTCTGGAGGTGGGTCACATCGCCGCGGATGGGAGGGATGTCGGCGGGGACGTCGAAGACCAGGTTGATGTTCTTGGACTCGATCAGCGGCCGGAGCCGGTCGATGGCGATGAGCAGGTCGACGACCGGGACCGCCTCGTCGGGAACGGGCCGTTCCTCGCCCTCCAGCGCGCTGAGCTCGAGGAGCTCCTCCACCATCTGGGACATCTGCTCGACCTCGAGACCGATCCGGTGCACGAACTCCTGCGCGGCAGGGCCGTCGTGGAGCGCGCCGGCGAGCAGCGTCTCAGCCATCACGCGCATCGCCGCAAGCGGGGTGCGCAGCTCGTGCGAGACGTTGCTGATGAAGTCGCGGCGCATCTTCTCGAGGTGGCGCATCCGGGTCTCGTCGCGCACCCAGACGAGAACCCCCTCCGCAGGCCGGGAGAGGCGCCGGGCGCGTGCCGAGAGCTCGCGGTGGGTGGTGCTCCAGTGGGTTTCGATCACCTCGTCCGTCCCGGCTGCGCTGGTCAGCAGCCGCACCAGCCGGTAGTCGCCGTGGGCTTCGGCGATGGGGGTGCCGATGGCGTTGGGGCGGAGCTCGAGGTGACGCAGAGCGGTGGGCGAGGCGAAGCGGATCAGTCCGTCGTCATCGACGACCAGCAATCCTTCATCCGAACCCTCGAGCACCTCGGCCAGGACATCGGCGAGCGGCATCGAGGCTGCCCAGTCCGATGGCTCCACATCGCTGAGGATACGATCGAAGCTCACCGCGGCGGCGGCGGAGCGTCCTGCGTCGGGGACACCCGTCATCGCGCCACCCGGCTGCGCCGCGCAAAGAACCGAGCGACGACCGTGAGGACCAGGACAATTCCCACCAGCGTCAGCGCACCGGCCCATGCCCGGGCCTGACCAGCCCTGAAGCCGGTGATGGCGTTGTTGAAGATCTGCAGTGACAGGGTCGACATTCGCTTGCCCGGGTTCAACTCGGTGAACAGTTCGTTCCCGAGCGCGGTCAGCAGGAGAGGAGCTGTCTCACCCATGGCCCGGGCGATGGCCAGCATCAGCCCGGTGATGATCCCCGGCAGTGCAGCCGGAAGGACGATGCGCAGGACCGTCTTGCGCTGGCTGGCCCCGAGCGCGAGGCTGGCCTCGCGGAGCTCGTCGGGGACCAGCTTGAGCATCTGTGTTGTCGTCCTGATGATCAGCGGCAGCATGACGATGGCCAGGGCGAGCGAGCCCGCGAAACCCGAGAAGCCGAAGCGGATCACCCAGATGGAGTACACGAATGCTCCGGTCACGATGGTGGGGATGCCGATGAGGACGTCGGTGAAGAAGCTGACCGTGTTCGACCAGCGCCCCCGTCCGTATTCGGCGAGGTAGATGGCGGTCAGGATGCCGATCGGCACAGAGATCAGCGCCGCCAGCCCAACGATGATCAGGCTGCCGAGGATGCCGTTGGCGAAGCCACCGCCGATGGCTCCGGGGTTGCCGGGCGGGTTGCTCACGAAGAAACCCGGCGTCAGAGCGCTGAACCCCTGCACCGCAACGTACAGGAGCACCCAGGCGAGCACCCCGATGACCGCAGCCATCATCAGCGCCAGCATCGCGGTGGCGACCGCGCTGCGGTGGCGACGCTTGGCGGTGTAGGCGGCGATCTCGGCGGCGAGTGCGCTCAACGAGCTGCCTGGGCGGCCACGATCCGGCGCGCGATGACGTTGACGATGAGCGCCACGATGAGCAGCCAGAAGCCCACCACGAACAGGGCCTGCAGATGGAACGGCTCCGTCGCCTCGGTGAACTCGTTGGCGATGACGCTGGCCATGGTGGCGCCCTGGCCGAGGATGCTCTTGTTGATGGCCAGGACACTGTTGCCGATCACCATGGTGACCGCGATCGTCTCCCCGAGCGCGCGGCCCAAACCGAGGATGGAGGCCCCCAGGATGCCGGTTCGAGACGGCCGGTAGACGGCCACCCTGGCCACCTCCCAGGGGGTGGCCCCGAGGGCCGTGGCCGCCTCCTTCCAGCTGGTCGCGGTGGTGGCGAAGATCTCGCGGCAGACGGCGGCGATGATGGGCAGCACCATGATGGCGAGCACCACGCCCGCGGTGAAGTACGAATAGCCGAAATAGGGCCCTGAGAAGGCCACACCGATGATCGGGATCTTGCCGAGCGTCGCCGCCAGGAAGTCTCCGATCGGCTTGAGCGCCGGGATGAGCGCGAAGATGCCCCAGAAGCCGTACACCACGCTGGGCACGGCGGCGAGCAGGTCCACCAGGGAGGACAGCCCCCGGCGCAGGCGAAGGGGTGCGAAATTGGTGATGTACAGCGCCACCGCCACCGCCACCGGAACCGCCAGGAGCATGGCGATCAGCGAGGTGATCAAGGTGCCGTAGATGAACTGGAGGATGCCGTACGGGTTTGGTGACGACTGGGTGGGATCGGCCTCCGACGGCGCCCAGCGCGCCGAGGTCAGGAAGCTGAAGAACCCGTAGTGCCGGATGGCGTCAAAGCCCTGCACCAGCAGGAAGATCACCATGGCCACGATGGTGACCAGCACCACCGCGGAGCAGAGCGTGACCACGGCGCGGAACAGCCCGTCGCCACCGACCCACTGCGTGACCCGCCCTCGAGGGCGGGTCACACGGGCGGTGAGGTCGGACTGTGCGCTCATCGGGCGTTCGATCGCCGCTGAGCGTCGGAGGTCATTGGACGATCGGCTGGCCGTTGAGCGTCATCTTCTTGAGCTGGTCGATGCACTTCCGCTGCAGGTCCTTGCCGAGCGGCTGGTAGTTGACGCTGGAGGTCTGATCCTGGCCCGAGGTGAGCACCCACGAGAAGAAGTTGAGCAGCGCCGCCGCCTTGCTGGCGCTGGTCTGATTCTGATAGATCAGTGCCCAGGTGGTCCCGGTGATCGGGTAGGCGTGCGTGTCGCTGGCGTCGGTCAGATCGAAGCGGAGATCGGCCGGGTAGGTGACGCCGCTGCTGGCGGCCAGAACGGTCTGGTTGCAGGGCTCGATGTAGGCGCCCGACTTGTTCTTGACATCCGCGTAGCTGAGATGCTGGGTGAGCGCATATCCCAGCTCGACGTAGCCGATGGCCCCTGAGGTCTGGCCAACGGCTCCGGACACCCCCTCGTTGCCCTTGCCGCCGATACCGGAGGGCCACGCCACGGTCTTGCCGCGGCTCTTGGTGGCGCCGCCCAGGGCGGTGACCCAGCTGGGGCTCTCCTTGGTGAGGAAGTCGGTGAAGATGTCGGTCGTCCCCGAGCCGTCAGAGCGGTGGACGGTGGCGATGGGCAGCGTGGGCAGCGACACCCCCGAGTTCTGGCTCTTGATGGCGGGGTCGTCCCAGCTGGTGATCTGGCCGGCGAAGATCTTGCCGACGGTCTCGCCGTCGAGCTTCAGGGCTGTGGTGACCCCGGGCAGGTTGTAGGTGACGACGACCGGCGCCAGCACCAGCGGCACCTGGAGGATGGGTCCCTTGGCCAGGGCGATGTCGCTGTCCTTCATGTACGCGTCGGAGTCGCCGAAGTCGACGGTGCCGGACTGGACCTGCTTGATGCCCCCGCCGGAGCCGATCGATTGGTAGGCGACCTGCACGCCTTTGGCAGCGTACCCCGAGGTCCAGACCGACATCATCGGTGCCACGAACGTTGATCCAGCTCCGCTGAGCGACGTTGCCTGGCTGGGCTGGTTGGCGATGCCGTTGGTGTAGCCGGGGTTCGCCGTGGTGCCCTGGCAGACGGCCGTGGCACCCGGCGTGCTCGAGGTGGCTGCGCTGCTCGGGGTGTCGGCGGCGCCGCATGCGTCGAGCAATCCGAGCATGGCGATCGCGACCGCCCCGGTGCGCAAGGTGGCTGTTCTCACTTCTCCCAATCTCCTCTCTTAGCGGTGGGGGCCCGACAGTCGGTCGACCCGCGGCCATGGTCGAGCACCGCCCGGGATCGGCGGGTTATGCGCCGGTTGTCGTCGTGTTAACCCGACCGCCGGCCGAGGCGGTGCCTCGAGGCCGCCGCCTTAACGAAGGCTTAACCAAGGCACAACATGGGCCACACCTGCCCAGCTTCACGATGTGGTGGTGACCAGGTTGATCAGCGGGGCCTCGGTCGAGTTCAATGCGCCGGGTGGACCTGCCCCAGGGCCGGCGCGTGCCGGAGCCGAGGGAATGCGATAGATGTCAGCCGACCCCATCCACATCCAGGTGGCGTCCGATATGGTCCCCGCAGTGGCGAGCGACGCGGAGCCCCTGCCCCCGACGGTGCTCGAGACACGGGCCCTCGACACCTGGTACGGCGATTTCCAGGCGCTGCGCAAGATCAACTTCGCGGCGGCCAAGGGGCGGATCACGGCGATCATCGGCCCCAGCGGCTGCGGCAAGAGCACCCTGCTGCGCGCCATCAACCGCATGAACGATCTGGTGCCCGGCTACCGGAGCAGCGGAGAGATCCTCCTCGACGGTTCCCCGGCGCCGGTGGATCCTGCGGGCGTCATCGCCCTTCGCCGCCGCGTCGGCATGCTCTTCCAGCGGCCCAACCCCTTCCCCATGTCGATCTTCGACAACGTCGCCTACGGGCTGCGCCTGGAGCGGCGGCGCAGCCGGGCCGACCTCGAGGAACCGGTGCAGCGCGCCCTGGGACGCGCCGGCCTCTGGGACGAGGCCAAGGACCGCCTCGACAAGTCGGCCCTGGGCCTGTCCGGAGGCCAGCAGCAGAGGCTCTGCCTGGCTCGCAGCCTGGCGGTCGAGCCGGAGGTGATCCTCATGGATGAGCCCACCTCCGCCCTCGATCCCATCGCCACCCTGCGGGTGGAGGAGCTGATGCGCGATTTCCGCGATGAGGTGACAATCGTCATCGTGACCCACAACATGCAGCAGGCCGCCCGGGTCAGCGACATCACCGCCTTCATGCTCATGGGTGAAGGCAGGGCCGGTGAGCTCGTCGAGCTGAACACCACCCGCGAGCTCTTCAACCGGCCCCACGACCGGCGCACCGAGGATTACATCACCGGCCGGTTTGGCTGATGGAGGAACACGCTCACCCCCATCGACCCTCGCTGGAGACCGAGCAGCGGCAGGTGCGCGATCTGGTGCTGGAGATGGGGGAGATGGTCGACGTGGCCATCGCCCGCGCCACTCGCGCCCTCCTCGACCGCGACGTCGAGATGGCCTCGACCGTCATCACCGGCGACGCCAAGCTCAACGCGCGCCAGGCCGAGGTGCACGAGCATTGCCTGTCGGTGATCCTCACCCAGGCTCCGGTGGCCCGCGACCTTCGCGAGATCCTTGGCTTCCTGCACATGTCCGACGAGCTGGAGCGCATGGGCGATCACTGCGTCAACATCGCCCGCATCGGGCGCAACCTCGCCGATCTGCCCCCACTGGGCGCGCCCATCGACCTCGGCGTCCTCTCGCGTACCTGTGCCGAGCAGGTCCGCGACATGCTCAACGCGCTGGTGGCCCGGGACATCGACCGTGCCCGGGAGATCGCCGCCCGCGATGACCGCGTCGACCGCATCTACCACCGCATCGTCGATGACATCCTCCAGCTCATGGTCGGCGACAGCCGCAGCGTCTACGCCGGCACCCAGATGATCCTGGTCGCCATGAACATGGAGCGCATCGCTGATCGCGTCACCAACCTGGCGGAGGACCTCGTCTTCCTCGAGACCGGCAACGTCGAGGAGCTCGGCTGATGACCGCCGGACGCGGGCCCAAGCGCATCCTCGTGGTCGAGGACGAGGAGAACATCAGCCAGAC
>DASZKZ010000076.1:0-34528 GCA_035552595.1 Candidatus Dormiibacterota bacterium | reverse complement strand
GCGGTGCGCGCTAGCGGCCGCTCAGGCGGACGCAGGCGGCGTCGTACTGGGAGACGGTGGCGCTGCTGTTGGAGTGGGCCAGCGAGGCGGTCGCGGGGTTACCGGCGTAGACCAGGCCGGCCTGGCCGCCGCTGTTGAACGGCGATCCCGGGGAGCCGGCGGCGTTGCCTGGGGTGACCGGGTTGGCGGGGCCACAGGTGTTGGTGGGCGCGCCCGGTTGACCGGTTGTCGGGGTCACCAGCGCGGCCGCGGGAAGCGTGGTCGCGACCATCGCGAGCCCGGCAAAGAGCGCTGCGGCGATCAGCTTTCGCATGGCTATCCTCCTGACACCGTCGTGAGCGGGCGGAAGTCCCCTCTCCGTGGACCCGCATCCAGTGTCAGACCTCCCGCGTCGACCTCGACAAGGTCCGAAGGTCTTAAGACGTCCGCCTCCGGCCCGGCCTCCGCCCCACGGACAGCATGGGCACGAAGAGGTGCGCCAGGGGGCCGATCGAGAGAGCGTAGACCACCGTGCCCAGTCCCACCGTCCCCCCCAGAACCCAGCCACAGACCAGCACCGTCAGCTCGATCCCGGTGCGGACCAGGCGCAGCGAGTGGCCGCGAGCGGCCAGCCCGGTCATCAGCCCATCGCGCGGACCGGGGCCGAGCCCGGCTCCGATGTAGGCGCCGGTGGCCACGCCGTTGAGACCCACTCCGCCGAGCATGACGCCGAGCTGGCGGGCCACTCCGCGCGGGGGAGGGACGACGGCCAGCACCAGGTTGATGACCAGACCGATGACCACCACGTTGGCCGCAGTTCCCAGGCCGGGGCGCTGTCGCAGCGGTATCCAGAGGAGCAGCACCGCCGCGCCCACGATGATCGTCCAGGTGCCGACGGCGAGGCCGGTTCGGCGCGACAGGCCTTGGTGGAAGACGTCCCAGGGGTCGACGCCCAGCCCGCTGAGCAGCAGCATGCCGTCGCTGACCCCGTAGAGGGCAAGTCCGGCGAAGAGCTGAACGACGCGGCGCGGTCGTGGCGGCGGGAGCATGGCCCGACATCATGACGACCGCCAGACGCACCGCTCCGCGTCGCGTCAGCGCGCTCGGCGGCGCGGTGACCCCGGAGTGACCTCGGCCACGCCCCACGACCTGACCTCGCCGACCAGGTCGTCGCAGATCCGGGCGGCCTCGAGCGGGTCCACCCGGGCGCTCAGCCAGACCCCGAAGGTGGCGGCGGTGAGCATCCGGCCGCGTCTCTGGACGTCCCCCGGCGGGAGGGAGAACTCCGCCTTCGTCCCCGACAGGGCCTTGGCGAAGGCCGCGCTCAGCCTGTCCCGGTACTCCGGGGCACGCGAGTCGGGCAGCTCACGGCCGCTGAACTCCGCCAACGAATTCACCCACAGGCAGCCGCGACGCCAGCGCTTGGGATCGGCGCGGAAGAGCCTGGCCAGCCCGCGAAGGAAGGCGATGACCTCACGGGGCCCCGCCCCGGGCCGGTCCATGGGGGCGAGACGCGGCACCATGAAACCGTCGATGTAGGAGTCGAGCGCCGCCGCGAAGAGGGCTTCCTTGGTGCCGAAGGCCTGGTAGAGGCTCGATCGATTGAGCCCGGTCGCCTTCTCGAGATCGGCGAGCGTGCTGCCCTCGTAGCCGTGCTCCCAGAAGAGGTCCTTGGCCGCCTCCACCACCTCGAGGACATCGAAGCCACGCGGTCGGCCCCGGGGACGCCCCGGAGGCTTTCCTTTGAGACTGTCTGGTACATTACCGATCATTGTGCACCGTTGGGTACAAAATGATATCGCTTCCGCCCTCACGTCCGCTGCCGGAGACGCCGCTGCGCCGGCTCACGTGCCTGCGGGCGACCTCGTCTTTCGCGCCGGGGAAGCTCCGCGGATCGCGCTCATCCGCACGGGGCTGGTGCGCCTGTTCATCCTGACCGAGGGGGGCCGGCAGGCGACGATCGGCTATGTGCGGCCGGGCGACCTGATCGGCCTGGCGCCGCTGCTCGGGGGCAGCCGCACGTGGAACGCCGAAGCGGTGGTGCACACCACCGTGGGAGTGCTGTCGCTGGAGCAGGTCCGATCCGCCGCCGCCGCGCAACCAGAGCTCCCCTGGCTCATCGCCGAGCACGTCGCCAGCTGGGCATCGGCGGCCGTGCTCACCCTGGCGAAGGACAGCTCGCAGCCCGTCGCGGCGCGTGTCGCCCGCCACCTCCGGGAGCTGGCTCAGCCCACCCCGGACGGTCCAGCGGTCGCTCAGATCAGCCACCAGCGCCTGGCCGACGCGGTGGGGACCGTTCGCGAGGTGGTCAGCCGGCAGCTCCGCACCCTGCGAGCCCAGGGCGTCATCGACACGCTGCCAGGACGGGTGACCATCGTCGACGAGACGCGTCTCGACCTCATCGCCGCAGGACCCTCCCACAGGCGGTAGCGTGACCCGGATCACAGTCGAGGTACGGCGGTCACAGACATATTCTGTCAGCGCGTCCAGCAGTTGGGTTCCTCGAACAGGCGACGCCGGAGGTGGGCTCGACGCTGTGAGCCCCCCGCCACCGGGCCCCAACCCAGCTGAGGCCGCCCTGCTGCGTGCCCAGGCGCTGATCGACGCGGCCGTGGCGGCGCTCCCGGTGACCTTCACCACCCTCGACACCTGGGTATCTGTTGGCGCGCCCCATGCCGATCGAGGAGCTGAGCGCTTGCCTGGGCGCCCGCCAGGCGCGGTCCTGGCCGAACCCAGCGCTACAGGGCGCTCTCGATGCCGGCGAGCACATCGTCGACACGGATGAGGTCGACGCTGGCCGGTCCGGCGCCGTTGGGGAGCGCCTGCACGACCCGGTGCTCCGCGCCGGCGGGGGCGCGGGCGCGACCGTCGGTGGGCCCGAAAAGACCCACGGAGGCCGTGCCCACGGCCGCGGCGAGGTGGAGGAGCGGGGTGTCAGCGGCGATGAGGAGGTCGCAGCGGGCGATCACGGCCGCGGTGGTCACGAGGTCGAGCTCGCCGCACAGGTCCAGGGTGTCGGCGGCGAGGTCGAGCTGCATGGCGTCCGCGGCCCGGCGGTCGCGAGCATCGCCGACCAGGACCACCCCCGCCCCGTGGCGGGTGGCCAGCCGATTGGCGAGGTGGGCAAACCGCTCCGCGCTCCAGGCGGCGACCGCCAGGTCCGCAAAGCCCTGCCCGGGCGCGATCGCCACCAGGAGGCGGCCGTCGCCGACCCCCTTGCTGAGCAGGAGCTGCTCCGCCGACCTCGCCGCCTCCGCGCTGGGCTGGAACTGCCGTGCGGTCGGGGCCGGGGAGGCGTCGAACTGCCCGGCGAGGGCCAGCCAGCTCCGCGAGCGGTTGCCGTCCCTCACGCCCACGCGCTCGCTGAGCAGGCGGTCGCTGAGCCCCCCGGCGCGGCCGATCCGGCGGGGGATGCCGGCCTCGAACACCGCGGCGCGGACTCCCGGGTTCTCGCTGCAGACGACGGCCGTGTCCAGGCGGCGGCGGCGCAGCTCCCACCAGAGGCGGCTCAGCCCGAGGGGCCCGGGGCGCGCCGCCAGCCCTCGCACCGGCACGAACTCGTGGGCTCCGGCGAGGCCGGGGGAGAGCTCGGCCGCGGTGGGCGAGCTGATCACCAGCTGGGGTTCCCCGGTGATGCCCGACAGGGCCGCGGTGAGCGGCGCGGCCTGGAGCATCTCGCTCAGACCGCCGGCCACCACGACGACAATGTTCACGGCGCCCAACCCTAGCGGTCGGAGACCGGTCGCGTGCCGCCGTCGCGGTGTTGAGGCGCAATCTCGATGCGCTCATATACTGGCTTCGCCCATGTCCCGAGCACTTTCCGGACGCAACCTGCTCAGCATCGCCGACCTGAGTCGAGATGAGATCACCGCGATCCTCGACGTCGCCCATCGGGTCAAGGCCGGCGAGGACCTCGGCGCCCCCCTGCGAGGACGCAACCTGGTGCTCATCTTCCAGCGTCCCAGCAACCGTACCCGGGTGTCCTTCGAGGTGGCCATCAACCGGCTCGGCGGTCACGCCATCGCCCTCTTCGGCGACGAGATCCGCCTCGGCGAGCGTGAGACCGCGGCCGACATCGCACGCATCCTCGACCGCTATGCCGACGGGGTGCTGGCGCGCCTGGTGTCGCATCGCGATCTCGTGGCCATCGCCGCGGCGGTGCGGGGACCGGTGATCAATGCCATGACCGATGCCGAGCACCCGTGCCAGCTGCTCGCCGACCTCATGACGGTGGAGGAGGTGACGGGACATGTCGCCGGGGCGAGGGTGGCCTACATCGGCGATGGCAACAACGTGTGCACGTCCTGGCTCTACGCCGCGGCCATCTGCGGGGTGGATCTGCGCATCGTCTGCCCGCCCGGGTACGAGCCGGCGGCGTCCGTGCTCGACAGGGCGGCTCGGCTGCGCGGCAACGGCACCGGCTTCAGCGTGGGATACGACCCCGTCCCCGCCCTGCGCGACGTCGACCTCGTCTACACCGACGTGTGGACGAGCATGGGGCAGGAGCGTGAGCAGCAGCGCCGCCGCCAGGACTTCGGCCACCTCCAGGTCAACGAGAGCCTGCTCGCCCTGGCGCCGCCAGGGGCGCGCGTGATGCACTGCCTTCCCGCCCACCGTGGGGAGGAGATCACCGACTCGGTTCTCGACTCGTCCCGCTCGGTGGTCTTCGACCAGGCCGAGAACCGCTTGTGGGCGCAGATGGCCCTGCTCGCTCTCGTCTTCGAAGGGGTCACGGAGCGCAGCTCTGTGGCCACGGCAGTGCCGTCGTGAGCGTGCTCTGGCACAACGCCCTCATCTTCCTGCAGAGCATCGGCTGGCGCGACGTGCTCGATGTCGCCATCGTCGCGGTGCTCCTGTACCAGCTGCTCAAGCTGATCCGCGGCACCCAGGCGGCGCAGCTCCTCGTCGGCCTGGGGGTGATCATCGCGGTGGGCCTGGCCGCCGAGGCCCTCAACCTGCGCCTCCTTCAGTTCATCTTCGCCAACGGCGGCCAGGCGATCGTCATCGCCGCGGTCATCCTCTTCCAGCCCGAGCTCCGCCGCGCCCTGGATCAGGTCGGCCGGCTCGGTCCGGTGCGCTCGCTGCTCGGCCAGCACGCCTCCGCCGACGCGCAGAGAACGGTCGACGAGGTGATCCGGGCCGCGTCCTCGTTGAGCGAGCGCAAGACCGGTGCGCTGGTGGTGTTCGAGCGCGAGACCGGCCTCGAGAACATCGCCACCACCGGGGTGCGCATCGACGGCGAGGTCACCGCCGAGATGCTGGCCACCATCTTCATGCCGGGCACATCCCTGCACGACGGCGCGGTGATCATTCGCAACGCGCGACTCATCGCCGCGGGATGTGTGCTGCCGCTCGCCGAGACCATCCCGGGCGTCGGCCGGATGGGCACGCGTCACCGCGCCGCGGTCGGCCTCACCCTGCAGAGCGATGCGGTGGTGCTGATCGTCAGCGAGGAGACGGGGCTGATCAGCGTGGCGCGCGAAGGTCGCATCACCCGCGGTCTCGACGCCAAGTCGCTGCGCAGCACGCTGATCACCGCCACCGGCGTGGATGCGCCGGAGCGCCAGGGGATCATGCCGCGACCGGCGGTGCTGCGCGCCATCCGGCGCCGCACGCATCCATGAGAGTTCCCGGCTTCGCGACCCGCAATCTCCGCCTCAAGGGCGTGGCCGCGGCGCTGGCGGCGGTGATGTGGACGGGCGTCGCCTATGCCAGCAACCCTCCGGACACACGCACGGTCACCATCAAGGTGCCCCAGAGCGACGCCGCCGTCGCCCCCTGGGTGCTCGTTCATCGCATCCCTGACATGGTGGTCAGGGTGAGCGGCACTCGCGCCCACCTCAACGCGTTCGATCCCGCCGACCTGGCGGTGAGCGTGAACTACAAGGCGATCACGCAGGCCGGCATGCAGAATCTGCCGGTGTCCGTGACCAACAACGATCGCGACGTCATCCTCGACAGCCCGCAGACGACCATCGCCGCCGAGGTGGACCGCCTCGACTCCCGGACGGTCGGCGTCACAGTCGACGTCACCACCAATCCCCCACAGGGATATGTGGTGGTGAGCAGCTCCACCAACCCCAGCACCGTCACAGTGATCGGGCCCCGTCACGAGCTCGCCAATGTGGAAGCACGCGTGTCGGTCAACCTCGGAACTCAGAAGACCAACTTCCAAATCGATGCGAAACCGGTCCTTGTCGACACCAGCGGGCAGCCTCTGGGCAACTTCGGGATGACTGTCGCCGGAAATCCGCAGGGCGAGGTGCTGGTCACCGTCAACGTGGCGGCCAGCCTCACCTCGCGATCGAGCGCCGTGCTGCCCAAGGTGGGTGTCGCGCCGCCGGGCCACTATCTGGCGGCTGAGAGCGTGAGCCCCAACACCGCGGTGCTCACCGGTCCTCAGGACCTTCTCAACACCCTGGACTCGATCCCCACCCAGTCGATCTCGCTCAACGGCATCACCGGCACGCAGACCTTCACCGTCCACATCGTGACCCCGGCGGGGGTCGTCGCCACACCGGGCACGGTGACGGTCACGATCACTGTCGACGCGATCCCCCAGCCGTCACCCACTCCGACCCCGACACCGCCGCCCCCCACACCGACAGCAACGCCGTAGCCCCGCGGCCGCACCCACCGGCGACACCGGTGACGCCCAGTAACCACCCCACCCCCTGGAGCCGTTGACAGAATCAGATGTGTGGAATCATCGGCTACTCCGGATCCCATCAGGCCGCCCCGATCCTCCTCGACAGCCTGCAGCGGCTCGAGTACCGTGGATATGACTCGGCCGGCATCGCCGTGCTCGACCAGGACGGTGGCCCCACCACCGTCGCCAAGAGCAACCTCAAGGTCGCCGACCTGATCCATCAGTTCGACGACGGTGGCATGCCCCACGGGCACACCGGCATCGGTCACACCCGCTGGGCCACACATGGACGGCCCACCGTGGTCAACGCCCATCCCCATCGAGACTGCACCGGACGGATCAACATCATCCACAACGGGATCATCGAGAACTATCGCGAGCTGCGTGTCGAGCTCCTCGCCGCGGGACACGAGTTCGTCAGCGACACCGACACCGAGGTGGTCCCCCACCTCATCGAGCAGTACTACGACGGCGACCTGGCCGCCGCGGTCCGTGCCGCGCTGCAGCGCATTCGCGGCGCCTATGCGCTGGTGGCCATCTCCGCCGACGAGCCCGAGCGCATCGTCGGTGCGCGATTCAACGCGCCACTGGTCATCGGGCTCGGCGAGGACGAGATCTTCGTGAGCAGCGACATCACCGCCCTGATCCCGTACACCAAGCGCGTGGTGTTGCTCGGTGAGGGCGAGCTGGCCGCGGCATCACCGGACGGCGTCAGCATCACCAGCCTCGATGGCACACCGGTCGAGCCCCGGGTCATCGCCGTCACCTGGGAGGCGGAGCAGGCCCAGAAGAACGGCTTTCCCCACTTCATGCTCAAGGAGATCCACGAGCAGCCGGAGGCGCTGCGCAGCGCTCTGCGCGGACGCATCGACGAGGACGGCCTCGTCGACCTGCCCGACATCCTCCTCGACGACGCCCACCTCCGCGATCTCCACCAGGTGACCATCGTCGCCTGCGGCTCGGCCTGGATCGCCGGCATGGTCGCCAAGTACGCCATCGAGAAGGTGGCGCGGGTGCCCTGCGATGTCGAGCCGGCGAGCGAGTTTCGCTATGGTGATCCGCTCCTCGATGAGCACACGCTGGTGGTCGCCTTCTCGCAGTCGGGGGAGACAGCGGACACCCTGGCCGCGGTGCGCGAGGCGCGGCGCCAGGGGGCCAACGTGGTCGCCGTCACCAACGTGGTCGGCAGCGCCCTCTCCATGGAGGCCGACGGCGTCGTCTACATGCAGTCAGGACCGGAGATCTGTGTGGCTGCCACCAAGACGATGCTCACCCAGATGGCCTGCGGGCTGCTGCTGGCGCTGCGCCTGGGGAAGGCCCGCGGCGTTCTCGACGACGACGAGCACCGCCGTCTCACCGGCGCGCTCATCGAGGCTCCCGAGCTGATCGCACGCGCCCTGGAGCTCGAAGCGCAGCTCGCCGAGATGGCGCAGCGCTACGCTCACACCCGCAATGCCATGTACATCGGCCGCGGCATCAACTTCCCGGTGGCGCTCGAGGGCGCGCTGAAGCTCAAGGAGGTCTCGTACATCCACGCGGAGGGATACGCGGCCGGCGAGCTGAAGCACGGACCGATCGCGCTGCTCGACCCTGACGTGCCGGTGGTGGCGGTGGCCACGCGTTCCCGCACCCTGGCCAAGATGGTGGGCAACATCCAGGAGGTCAGCTCGCGTGACGCTCCCGTGATCGCGCTCGTCAGCGAGGGGGAGAACCCCTTCGACGCCGGGTTCGTGCGCGACCTGGTCGAGGTCCCGGCCACCGAGGAGTTGATCTCGCCCCTGGTCAACGTGGTGCCGCTGCAGCTCTTCGCGTACCACGTGGCGGTGGAGCGCGGCTGTGACGTCGACCAGCCGCGCAACCTCGCCAAGTCGGTCACGGTGGAGTGAGCGGAGGCGCTGGCATCGACGTCGCGTCGGTGGCCCGTGTCGCCGCCCTGCTGGCACGGCGACCGGAGATGGTGGGCCGGGTGTACAGCGACTCCGAACAGCGCGACTGCGAGGGCCACCCGGAGCGCTGGGCGACGCGCTGGGCGGCCAAGGAAGCGGTGCGCAAGCTCTGTGGAGCCGCCGGGATGGCGCTGCCCGCGTTCAAGCAGATCGAGGTGGTCCGTCCCGCCGGCGGCGCCCCGTCGCTGCGCCTGCGCGGTGCTCCCAGCCTCCTCCAGCTCTCACTCAGCCACGAGGGCGACGTCGCCCTCGCCATGGTCATGGGAAGTGCCGCCTCCACCACATTCGCGGCGGTGCCCGAGGGCCTCCGCCTCGCCGACCGCCCGGACGACGCCCACAAGGGCACCTTCGGCACCGTCGTCGTCGTCGGCGGCGCGGTGGGATTCAGCGGCGCCCCGTTGATGAGCGCCATGGCCGCGGCGCGCGGCGGGGCGGGGAAGGTTCGCCTCGGCGTGCCCGAGGCGATCTATCCGGCCACCGCGGCCCAGACGCTGGAGGTCATGGCGTACCCGCTCCCCGACCTGGACGGAGGCCTGGCGCCCGAGGCCCTCGCGCCACTCCACGATCGTCTCCTCGCCGACGCCTCGGCGATCGTGATCGGCCCCGGCCTGGGTCGCGCGCCAGGGACCGAGCGCCTGCTCATCGACCTCCTGCCCGGACTGGGCGCGGCGACGGTGGTCGACGCCGACGGGCTCAACATCGCGGCCGCCCGGCGCTTCGATTGGCGGTCGTGCCCGCAGCCCGTGGTGCTCACCCCACATCCCGCGGAGATGGCGCGGCTCTGCGACCTCAGCACCGCGGAGGTGCAGTCACGGCGGCGCCCCCTTGCGCTCGAGTTCGCCGCCGACAGTGGGACCGTGGTCGTTCTCAAGGGCAACGACACCGTGGTTGCGGCCCCCGACGGCAGGGTTCAGGTCAGCGGTCTCAGCGTGGTGGCGCTGGCCACCGGAGGCAGCGGGGACGTGCTCTCGGGGCTGCTGGCGGCGTTCCTGGCGCAGCGGCTCGACCCATTCGACGCCGCGGTTGCCGCCGTGTTCGTCCATGCCGAGGCGGGCCTTGCCGTGCAGTCTCGCCGCGGACGGGCGGGCGCCCTGCCGCGCGACCTCCTCGAGGAGCTGCCGGCCGCGCAGCAGCGGGTTCGACACGTCCTGGACAGCCGCCCATCGGGGTGACCGCGGACAGCCGCCCGGTGTCCGGAGGTGACCGGCTGCGCGCTGTGATCTTCGACATGGACGGTGTGCTCATCGACACCGAGCCGGTGTGGCGAAAGGTCGAGATGGAGGTCTTCGGCGCGCTGGGCGTGGCCCTGACCGAGGCAGACTGCCGCCAGACCATGGGCCTGCGCATCGACGACGTGGTCGAGCTCTGGCACCGGCGCCGGCCCTGGACCGGGGCGTCCATCGCCGACGTGGCGGCGCGCATCGTCGCCGGGGTCATCGCGGAGGTGCGCCGCCGCGGGGTGGCCGCCGACGGCGCGCGCGATGCCATCGGTCTGGTACGCCACGCGGGCTTGAGGTGCGCGGTGGCGTCGTCATCCCCGCCCGCGCTGATCAGCGCGGTGATCGAGCGACTGGGTCTCGCCGCTCACGTGGAGGTGACCTGCTCGGCCAGCGAGGTGGCGCGTGGCAAGCCGGCGCCGGATGTCTACCTGCGCACCGCCCGGTTGCTGGGAGTGGCGGCGAGCGCCTGCCTGGCGATCGAGGATTCGGTCAACGGGATGCTGTCGGCGCAGGCTGCCGGGATGCCGTGCATCGTCATCCCCGAGCGAGGCGGGCCGGCCGACCCACGCCTCGGCTCGGCGACCCTGCGGTTGGACTCGCTGCTCGACCTCGACGGCCGGCGGCTGGAGTCCGTCCGGATCGCCTACTTCTCGTAGATGAAGCCCTGGATGCCCGAGGAGTTGTTGGGAAGAACTCGGTAGTCGACGCGGTTCCAGCCGGCGTAGTTCATCTCCGAGAACTTGAACTGGCCGGCGGGGACGCCGGATGCGGGGCCGACGACCTCGACATAGCCGACGTGACCGATGCTGCTGGCGCCGTCACCACCAGGCCAGAAGCTGACCACCGCACCGACCTGGGGAACATGGCCCTCGGGATATCCCATCCTGGCGGCGTTGGTCATCCACTGGTCGGCGTTGCCGACCCAGGGGATGCACCTCCGGCTCGCCACGTACCAGGTGCACTGCCCGTAGGCGAAGTGGTTGCCGCAGGAGGTGGTGCTGGCCCCGGACCGCGGCGCACCGCCGGCGAGCTGCTGGTCGATCTGGGCGATCTGCTCCTCGATGGCACGAGCGGGCGCGCTCGCCGATTGGAGGGCGGCGTTGCGCGCCACCACGAGCATCAGCAGGGCGTTGCTGTCCGCGGAGAGCTGGCCCTCGAGAGCGGTCGAGGCGGCCGCATCCTTGACGATCTCGGCTCTCTCGCTGAGGATGGCCGCTTCCTTGACGCGCACGCTGGTCTGCAGGTTGCCGACCTGCTCCGCCACGTGCGAGGTGCCGGTGAGACGGTCCATGGCCTGGCTGAAGGTCCTGGCGCTGAGCACGGCGGCCACCCAGGAGTCGGTGGTGGTGCTCTCGTAGCTCTGGCGCGTCAGCGTGGCCAGGTCCTGCTTGGCCTTGACGATCGTCGCCTCATCGCTGGTGATCTGGCCACTGAGCGTGAGGAGGCGGGCGTTCAACGCGGCGAGCTGGGTCCGAGCCGCCAGCAGCTGTGCCTGCTCCGATGCGAAGGCGTTCTCAGCGGCGAGGAGCGCGGCGGAGGCGCTGTTCTTGGCCGGGGCGAGGGCCGCGAGCTGCTGGAGCAGCTGGGTCCGTCGCGCTCGGAGGGCGTCGGCCTGGGTGGTTGCGGCCCGGCCGGAGGGGATGGCGGTGACGCCGATGCTGAGGAGGGCAGCGCAGCCGACCACGATCGACAGAAGCTTTCGAGTACCCCGCAATAGGTCCCCTCCCTCGGGTTCTCGTGAACGAGATCCTGGATCTGATGAAGCGCGCGCGGGGTGCGGGCCCTGCAACGCGGCGGCACGATAGAGGGTTGGAGGGACGTTGTGCAACTCTGGGGGCGCTTCGTCGCGAGATCGTCCGACCAATGTCCGATCGGCGTGCGCGGCGATGGCCTCACCCCATCGGACCCCGGTACGGCGAGGCCGGGGTGCCCTCGCGGAGCGGGTCCGTAGAGTAGAGCGGCGATGCCCCTCTCCTCCACGACGGCGACCCAACGCCGCTTCGGTGCGGGTGGGCCCACCCTGGCCGAGGTCGGCGAGCGCGTGCTCCTCGACCGCCTCCTCGAGATCGCGGAGGAAGCGGCGGGAGCACCGCACCACGGGCTCAGCGGCGACGACGCCGCGGTGTGGACACCGCCACCGGGCCGCGACCTGGCGACCAGCGTCGATGCCCTGGTCGAAGGCGTCGACTTCCGCCGCGCCTGGATCACCCCGCGCCAGCTCGGCGCACGGGCCTTCGCCGTGGCGGTCTCCGATCTCGCCGGGACGGGCGCGACCCCGGTGCACTGCCTGGCCACGCTCTGCGCCCCAGGGTCGGAGGTGCTCGATGACATCCTCGACATCCAGCGGGGCCTGTGCGCCGCCGCCGCCGCCCTCGGCTGCGCCGTGGCCGGAGGCGACGTCAGCGCCATCGACGGCCCCATGGTCATCGACGTCTGTGTCACCGGCAGCGTCGCGCGCGGGCGCGCTCTGCGACGGTCCGCCGGCCGGCCCGGCGACGTGCTCCTGGTCACCGGTGTGCTCGGCCGGGCGGCGGCGGGGCTGCGCCTCCTCCTCGAGGGCCGGCCGCCCCAGACAGCGCTCGAGAAGGGATGGATCGACGCCCAGCTCCAGCCCCCACTTCGGGTGGCGGAGGGCCGCCGCCTCGCCGACGCCGGGGTCCGCTGCGGCGGCGACATCAGCGACGGGCTCCTCCTCGACGCGGCCCGGACGGCGCGAGCATGCGGCTGCGCGATCGAGCTCTGGGCTGAGAAGCTGCCGGTGGACGCACAGCTGGCGGAGCGTTTTGGCCCCCGATGGCTCGAACTCGCGATCGGGGGCGGCGAGGACTTCGAGCTGCTGGTCGCGGTTGACGAGGCGGACGCCGGGCGCCTGGCCGGCGAGTGGCCGGCCGACCTGGCTCCTCTGCGCGAGGTCGGCCGCCTCCGCTCCGGCACTGGGGTGCGCCTGCTCGACCGGCGCGACGGCACCGAGATGCCCCAGCCCCAGACAGCCGCGGAGCATTTTGCATGACCCCCGACGTCCCGGTCCTGCAGAGCGATTCACCGGCGACCACCGAGACCTACGGGGCCGGGCTCGGCGCCGTGCTGCGCCGCGGGGACGTGCTGGTGCTTGAGGGACCGCTCGGTGCCGGCAAGACGTGCCTGGTCCGCGGCATCGTCGCTGGGGCGGGAGGCGACGCCTCGTCCGTGCGCAGTCCCACCTTCGTGCTCCATCAACCGCATCCCGGCGGGCTCGTCACCGTCCACCATCTCGACCTCTACCGTCTCGGTCCGGGTGCCTCCGTGGACGTCCTCGACCTGGACACCCTGCTCGTCGACGGGGCGGCGGTGATCGAATGGGGAGGCTTCGCCGAACTCGGGCACCTGCAGCCGTGCACAGTGTTGATCGAGGGCGGTGATTCCCACCCGGATCACCGCGTGCTCCGCCTCATCGGCCCCGCGCAGCCCCACCTCGCGGCCGCGTGGCGGGCGCTCCAGGAGCGCGTCGCAGCGCCATGAGCGTCATCGCCATCGACAGCGCGTCGCGCGGGTCCGCCTGGGTGCTGCGCGCCACCGCCGCCGGCGGCGTGCTGGACAGCCGTGAGCTCCCCGGCGGGGAGCTGGACCGATTTCTGGCGGGCGCGCTCGCCGCGGTCCTCGACGGCGGCGTGGAGGCCGTGGTGGTGCTCACCGGCCCGGGGTCGTACAGCGGGGTGCGCGCCGGCATGGCCGCCGCCCTCGGGCTGGCCGGCGCGCGACGCCTTCCCCTCCATGGGATCGGCAACCTCGCCGCGGTCGCCGCCGCCGCCCCCGTGAGCGAGGGAGAGCGGTTCAGCGTGGTCGCCGACGCCGGTCGCGGTGGGGTGTACGTCGCCCAGTTCGAGCGCCGGGGGGCCGATGCCGAGCAGACCTCGGAGGTGTGGCGGAGCGAGGCCGACGCCGTCGACCGGCGATGGCCGCTGTTCGCGAGCACGGCCATCCCCGGTCTGCCCGTCGCCCCGGTCGACCCCAGCCGGGCGCTGGGGGCGGCCGTGCCCGTGGCGCTGGCCCTGCCCGGGTTGGAGGCGGCCGGCCTCAGCGCCGTCCACGCCGGGGCGACGGCTCGTTGAGTGACGGGGACAAACCCCAGAGCCCTGTTAAGCTTCGGACTTCGGATCAATCGTCCGCGGTGAGTGTCATGCAGGTCGTCCCGCGCGTCGCCATCGAGCGCATGCGCCCCGAGGACATCCCCGCCGTCCAGGTCATCGAGCGGGAGATCTTCCTGTCGCCCTGGCCGCGCAACGCCTACGCCACCGAGCTCGCCCAGAACCGGCAGGCGTCGTACCTGGTGCTGCGCGAGGACGGCGAGCTGGTCGGCTACGCCGGGCTCTGGAAGGTGGTGCACGAGGCCCACGTCACCACCATCGGTGTGCGCGCGCGCGACCAGGGCAAGGGCTACGGCAAGACGCTCTTCGCCGCTCTCATCCAGCGCAGCTATGACCTCGGCGCTCGCTGGATGACGCTGGAGGTGCGCGCCGGCAACGAGCACGCCATCCGCCTCTACGAATGGTTCGGGTTCAAGTCGATCGGACGCCGTCGCGGCTACTACACGGACAACGGCGAGGACGCGGTGATCATGTGGAGCGACAACATCCACGCGCCCGCGTTCAAGCGCACCTTTCTTCGCATCTTCGCCTCCCTCGACGTCACCGGCATCGGCAGCCCGCCTTCCACGGAGTACCCGCTCTGAACCTCCTCGCCGTGGAGACGTCATGCGACGAGACGGCTGCGGCGGTGGTGCGTGACGGGAGAGAGGTGGTCAGTGGCGTGGTCGCCTCACAGATCGCGCTCCACGCGGTCCACGGCGGAGTGGTGCCCGACCTGGCGGCGCGCGCTCATCTGGAGGTGATCGGACCGGTCGTCGACGAGGCTCTCAGCGCTGTGCCCGGCGGTTGGGACGGCATCGACGCCGTGGCGGTGACGCGAGGCCCCGGCCTTGCCGGATGCCTTCTCGTCGGCGTGCTCTACGCGCAGGCCGCCGCGGTGGCGCGCGGGCTGCCGGTGGTGGGCGTGTCGCACATGGCCGGCCACGTGTACAGCGCCTGGATCAGCGACGTGACCCTGGAGCCGCCCTACCTCGCTCTGGTGGTGAGCGGCGGCCACAGCGACGTGGTGGAGCTCCGCGCCCACGGCGACGCCCGCCGGCTGGCCTCGACGCGCGATGACGCCGCCGGCGAGGCGTTCGACAAGGCCGCCCGGATGCTCGGGCTCGGCTACCCGGGCGGACCGGCCGTGGAACGCTCCGCGCGTGGCGGCGACCCTGACAGATTTCCTCTACCGCGCACCCGGCTGCCGGGGTCCCTGTCGTTCAGCGGGCTCAAGACAGCACTGCGCTACACGGTGCGCGACCTCGGCGCCAGTGCGCTGGGCGACGACGGCACCCCTCGTGATGGCACGGTGGTCGCGGATCTCGCCGCCTCGTTCCAGGCTGCGGTGGTCGACCAGTTGCTGCACATCCTGGCCACAACAGCCGAACGTACCGGCGCTGACCGCATCGCCGTGGTCGGCGGCGTGGCTGCCAACCAGGCGCTCCGTGACGCGGTGCAGCGTGATTTCGCCGGCCTCGAGGTCAGCATCCCGCCACTCTCGCTGTGCACGGACAACGCGGTGATGATCGGAGCGGCGGGATGGCACCGCCTCCGCGTCCACGGACCGGACATGTCGGGGGTCGCGGTCGATCCCGTCCTCGACGAGTACGCCTGAGCGACCACGGGGGGCCGCCGGCGCACGCGGCTACCATCGCGAGATGAGCACTGTGGCTCGGAGCACCACCAGGTCCGAGGTCGCTGACCGCTACCTCGAGACCATCTACTACATCGAGCACGAGGGTGACGTGCCCCGGCCCGGGCGGATCGCGGAGTGGCTGGGGGTGAGCGCGCCGACGGTGACGGTGACCCTCCAGCGTCTGGCCCGCGATGGCTGGGTGACCGTGGCCGAGGATCGCAGCGTCCATCTGTCGGACGCGGGCCGGGTGGCCGCCGCCGCGGCGGTGCGCCGTCACCGGCTCATCGAGCGGTGGCTGACCGACGTCCTTGGGCTCGACTGGGCGACCGCCGACCGGGAGGCGGCGGCTCTCTCGCACGGGGTCTCGGAGGTGGTGCTCGAACGCCTCGATGAGCACCTGGGGCGGCCCTCCACGTGTCCCCACGGCAACGTCATCCCGGGCCGGCGTGCCCCCGCCGGCCGTCCCATGCAGCGCCTCGCCGACCTGCCCGCGGGAGTGGAGTCGCGGGTGTTCCGGATCTCCGAGGTGGCCGAGCACGACGCCCCCCACATCCTGGCCGTGCTCCATGACGGGGGAGTGGTGCCGGACGCCACCATCCAGGTCGTCGAGCGCGTCGACGGGCAGCTCAGGCTCGTGGTCGAGGGCCACCCGGTGGTGCTCAGCGAGGGCGTGGCCCTCGCGGTCTGGGTGGAATCAGCGCCCGACTGAGGCACGACAGCACTGCGCCATCCGGCCCGAGCCATGCTCGTGGGCGGCCCGAGGTTATCCACAAGTTCTCCACCGCCTCCACGGGCTCCGTTGGGAGTTTGCTTAGGCTAACCTAACTCCATGAGCTTCGCAGAGACCGCCGTTCTCGGCGCCGTCTCCGGTCTCACCATCCTCCTCGGCCTGCCCATCAGCCGCTGGGGGCGTCCCGGCACGCGGGTGATGTCCCTGCTCACCTCCGCGTCGGTGGGCATCCTGCTCTTCATCTTCTACGACGTGATTCGCAACGCCAGCGAGACGGTGGAGGGGCGCATCAGGGGCTCGGCGGGCCAGGGCGCCATGCTCGGCCTCCTCCTCGCGGCCGGGCTCGCCGTCGGATTGTTCGTCCTGGTGATCTTCGAGCGAGTCTCGCGGCGGACCCCGCTGCCCGCCGGCCCGGGCGCGATGGCCCTCCGGCAGCCCATCCGAGCGCCGCTGGCAGGGCCGTTCCGCATCGCGCTGTTCATCGCTCTGGGCATCGGCCTGCACAACTTCTCCGAGGGGCTGGCGATCGGGCAGTCCGCGGCGTCGGGGGCATCACGGTTCTTCCTGGTGCTGGTGATCGGATTCGGCTTGCACAACATCACGGAGGGCTTCGGCATCAGCGGCCCGCTGCTCGGCAAGCGACCGAGCTGGCGATTCCTCGGCCTGCTCGGTGCCGTCGGTGGCGGGCCGACGTTGGTGGGCACCCTGATCGGCTACGGGGTGACCCGCCTGGGAGGGTCGACGCTGGCCAGCCAGGGGGTGTCGGTGCTCTTCCTCGGGCTCGCCGCCGGGGCCATCGCCTATGTCATCGGTGAGCTGCAGCATGTCAACCGCAAGATCGGCAGCCACCAGATGGGGATGCTCGGGCTGCTCTGCGGCTTCCTCGCCGGCTACGGCACCGACCTCTTCCTCAAGGCGATCGGAGCCTGAACACCGGAGTTGCCAGGCTGGCACTCTCTCGGGTACAGTGTTAGCAGTCTCAAGACGAGAGTGCTAACCAAATCTCACCGAGAAGGGAGGTCACCCGTGGCCCTGAAGCTTCGCCCGCTGGCAGATCGCGTCGTCATCAAGCCCCTCGAGCGCGAGGAGATGACCAAGAGCGGCATCGTCCTCCCCGACACCGCCAAGGAGAAGCCCCAGGAGGGCACCGTCGAGGCGGTGGGCAGCGGTCGCTACAACGAGCAGTCCGGCAAGCGCGTCGAGCTCGACGTCAAGGTCGGTGACCGCGTGATGTACGCCAAGTACGCTGGCAGCGAGGTCAAGATCGACGAGGTCGAGTACCTGATCCTCAGCGAGAAGGACATCCTCGCCGTCGTCGGCAGCAACGGCTCCAACTGAACCAACCGAGGACGTGCCGCCGCGCATCTGGCGCCGGCGGCCTCCTCACGTCGTCCCGCGGAGGCCCTGAACTCTCATGACTGCCAAGCAACTTCGTTTCAGCAACGAGGCGCGTGAAGCGCTCCGTCGTGGTGCCGACTCCGTGGCCAACGCGGTGTCGGTCACGCTCGGCCCGCGCGGTCGCACCGTGGTCATCGACAAGCGCTTCGGGGCTCCCCTGATCATCAACGACGGGGTCACCATCGCCCGCGACCTGGAGTTCAAGGATCACTTCGAGAACATGGGCGCTCAGCTGCTCAAAGAGATCGCCGTCAAGACCAACGACGTTGCCGGTGACGGCACCACCACCGCCACGGTGCTGGGGCGCGAGCTGATCACCGCCGGGCTGCGCAACCTCGCCGCGGGTGCGTCGCCCACCGAGCTGCGCCGCGGCATGCTCGCCGCCGCCGAGGCGGTCACCGAGGCGGTGCGCAGCCAGTCCCACCCCGTCGCCGGCAACGACGACCTGCAGCGCGTGGCCAGCATCAGCTCCGGGGACGAGGTGATCGGCACCATGATCGCCGAGGCCTTCGAGCGCGTCGGCCGCGAGGGAGTGGTCACCGTCGAGGAGGGCAACGGCATCGACACCGAGGTCGAGGTGGTCGAGGGCATGCAGTTCGACCGCGGCTATGTGTCGCCCTACCTGGTCACCGATCAGAAGGCCATGGAGGCGGTGCTCGACCGTCCTGCGGTTCTGGTCACCGATGCCAAGATCACAGCGGTCGCCGACCTGCTCCCCGCACTCGAGCTGGTGGTGCCGTCCAACCGCCCGCTGCTGATCGTCGCCGAGGATGTGCAGGCGGAGGCGCTGGCCACGCTGGTGGTCAACAGGCTGCGCGGCACGTTCACGGCCGTCGCCGTCAAGGCGCCTGCCTTCGGGGATCGAAGGACCGCCATCCTCGCTGACATCGCGGTCCTGACCGGCGCCACCGTGGTCAGCGAGAAGGTCGGCATGCGCCTGGACGGCGTGCGTCTCGACCAGCTGGGCAGCGCCGACCGCGTGGTGGTGACCAAGGAGGACACCACCATCCTCAAGGGAGGCGGCGATCGTGCCGCCGTCGAGGCCCGCGCCGAGGACCTGCGCCGTGAGATCGAGCAGACCGAGTCGGAGTGGGATCGCGAGAAGCTCCAGGAGCGCCTCGCCCGGTTGGTCGGCGGCATCGCGGTGATCAAGGTCGGCGCCGCCACCGAGGTGGAGATGAAGGAGCGCAAGTCTCGCGTCGAGGATGCCCTGGCCGCGGTTCGCGCCGCCGTCGAGGACGGCTATGTGGTGGGCGGCGGGGTAGCGCTGCTCCGCGCCCTTCCCGCCGTCGACGGGCTCGAGTTGAGCGGCGACGCGGCCACCGGGGCACGGATCGTGCGCAGAGCTCTCCAGGAGCCGGTGCGGATCATCGCCTCCAACGGCGGATTCGACGGACCCACCGTGGCCCATCACGTCGCCGAGCTGAGCGGTGACGAGGGGTTCGACGCGCGCGCCGGGGACTACGCCAACCTCGTCGAGCGCGGCGTCATCGATCCCACCAAGGTGGTGATCAGCGCGCTCTCGCATGCCACCTCGATCGCCACCATGGTGCTGACCACCGAGGCACTCGTCGCCGACGCCCCCGAGCCTGAGGACGACGATGCGGACGGCGGCCACGGCCACTCCCACGGCGGCGGCATGGGTGGCATGGACGCCATGGGTGGCATGGCCGGCATGGGCGGCATGGGCGGCATGGGCATGGGGGACGACCTCGATTTCTGAGGCGTCGCCTCGGGCGGGTCGCGGATCCGTCGGGCCCGCATAGACTGACCAGCGCATGTGCGGCATCGCCGGGTTCACCGGAGTCGATCGGCAGCTGTTGGGTCGGATGCTCGACTCCATGGTCCATCGCGGGCCGGACGGGTTCGGCGTCGAGGTCAACGAGCACATCTCCATGGGGATGCGCCGCCTCGCCATCGTCGACATCGAGGGTGGCAACCAGCCCCTGTACACCGACGACCACCGCCTCGCTCTGATCTGCAACGGCGAGATCTACAACGCGCCGGAGCTGCGCGTGGAGCTGGAGCGCAAGGGGCATCGGTTCGGCACCGACCACTCCGACACCGAGGTGATCCTGCGCGGGTACGAGGAATGGGGACAGGAGGTGGTCACGCACCTCACCGGCATGTTCGCGTTCGCGATCTGGGATTCCTCTCGCGGCGAGCTCTTCCTGGCACGCGATCGGCTGGGCGTCAAGCCGCTCTACTACGCGCGGCAGGGCAGCCGGATCCTCTTCGCGTCAGAGATCAAGGCGATCCTGCAGGACCCGGCGGTCCCGCGCCGCGAGGACCTCGCGGTGCTGCAGCGCTTTCTCCTCTTTCGGGTCCACGACGCCACCGAGGACACCTTCTTCGCGGGCATCAAGCGGCTCCTCCCAGCCCACACCATGACGGTTGGGCCCGAGGGGATCCGCACCATCAGGCGGTACTGGGATCCCGAGGTCAATCTGGAGTTCTCGGGGAGCCGCAGCGACGACCAGTGCGCCGCCGAGTTCGCCGCGCTGTTCGACAGAGTGGTGGCCCGCCACCTCATCTCCGACGCTCCGGTGGGAGTACCGCTCTCCGGCGGTCTCGACTCCAGCGGCGTGGTCTGCACCATGGCCGAGCTCATGGAGCGCGGCGCCGACCTGCACACGGAGGGCAGGCTGCACACCTTCTCCGCGCTCTACCCCGGCCAGAGCATCGACGAGAGCGAGTACATCCATGAGGTGGAGAAGCGCACCCGGAGCGTTCCGCACTACGCGCGTCCCAGCCTCGACGAGTTCTGGAACGAGATGCAGGAGTGGATCTGGTTCCAGGAGGAGCCCACCATCGCCTCCGCTCCCTACGCGTACTACTGCGTGTACCGGATCGCCAGCGAGCACGTCAAGGTGATGCTGTCGGGCAACGGCGGCGATGAGCTGCTGGCCGGGTACATCCCTTATTTCCGGGCGTATCTGACCTCAGCGCGCGATCAGAAGCAGTGGCTCGCCGCGGCGCGCGAGCTCGTCAAGGGCCAGGATCTCTACCGCGGCTACCTCTCTGAGGCGCTGCGTTCGCGGCTGCCCCGCCAGGGGGGCCTGCTGAGCATGCGGCCGTTGCTGGCCGACCAGGACGGGGCCCTGGAGAACGTGGCCTTCGCCGCCGATCGCAACCTCAACGCGCGCCTCGCGAACGACGTGCTCGCCTACTCGACGCCCAACCTGCTGCGCTACGAGGACAAGAACTCGATGGCCTTCTCCGTGGAGGCGCGCGTGCCCTTCCTCGACCATGAGCTGGTGGAGTTCATCTTCAAGCTGCCCATCGACCAGAAGATCGATGGTGGCTGGAACCGCGCCGTGTACCGCCGCGCCATGCGGGGGCGCATCCCTGAGAAGAACCGCCTGCGCCGCAGCAAGATCGGCTTCACCAATCCCGAGGTCACCTGGATCCGCAGGCGGGCCCCCCAGATGCGAGCCATCTTCGACTCGCCGGCATGCCGCGGGCGCGGCATCTACGACAACCGCCGCCTGGTGCAGGACTTCGATGCCTGGCTCGCCGGGGCGCCGGGGGATCCCCTGATCTTCTGGCGCACCATGGTGACGGAGCTGTGGATGCAGCGCTACATGGACCAGCCGGTGGCGCTGGCGGCATGACCGCGGCGGCTCCACAAGTGTCATGGCAGGAGCCCAGGGTGGTGGGGAGCACCACCTACGAGCGCGCCGCGGTGCGCACCCACCTGGTTCACGTCAAGGAGCCGCTGGTGGCGGTGCTGCAGACCTACGTGGGCCCGGTCTTCGAGCCGGGCGACTTCCTGGTGCTCTCGGAGAAGTTCGTGGCCATCACCCAGGGCCGCGTCATCCACCGCTCGCTGGTGCGCCCCGGCCTGCTCGCCCGGCTGCTGGTCAGAGGCGTGACCAAGCTCAAGGACGACGTCGGCTTCTCCGATCCCGCCAAGATGCAGGTGGCGATCATGCGCGCGGGCTGGGGCCGCATGGCCCTGGCCATGGTGGTGGGGGGCCTGACCCGCCTGGTGGGCCGCCACGGCGACTTCTACCGGCTCGCCGGACATCGGGTCTCGGAGATCGACGGCTTCAACCCGCACACCGTCCGCCCCTTCAACGAGTTCGCCATGCTGGGTCCCGAAGACCCGCCTCGCGACGCCCAGGCGATCGAGGACGCGACCGGATGGCCCGTCGTCATCGTCGACGCCAACAACATCAACGTCGAGGTGCTCGGCGCCAGTCGCGGGGTGCCGGTGCCGCCCGCCGATGTCCGGCTGGCGGTGCTCGACAATCCACTGGGGCAGGGCGAGGAGCAGACCCCGATCGTGCTGATCCGTCCGCGCCCGGGGCGGTGAGCGTTCTCTCCACGATGACGTCCCGCACCCACGGCGACGACCTCCCGGCGGGGGTCCGGGCCACCAAGTGGGCGGAGGTGGACCTCGCCGCCCTGCGCGACAACACCGCCGCGCTGCGGGGCTGGGTGGGGGAGGGATGCGCTGTCATGGCCATGGTGAAGGCCAACGGCTACGGGCACGGCGCGCTCCACGCCGCCACGGCGGCGCTGGCCGGCGGGGCGAGCTGGCTCGGGGTGTCGTCGATCACCGAGGCATTGGAGCTGCGCCGGGCGGGGATCGAAGCGCGGATCCTCAACTGCGGCTGGACCATGCCCGTGGAGATGGCGGCGGCGTGCGCCAGCGGCATCGACATCGCGGTGTTCACGCCCACCGATGTCGCCGCGGCGCGGCACGCGGCCGGCGTCGCACGCATCCCGCTCCGGGCGCACTGGAAGATCGACACGGGCATGGGCCGCCTGGGCACGCGTCTGGACGATGTCGCGCCCATGCGAGATGCGCTGCTCTCGTCGCGGGGCGACGTCGAGGTGACCGGCCTCTTCACCCACTTCGCGTCCGCCGATGACGCGTCGGTCGACTTCACCCTGACGCAGCACGAGCGCTTCCTGGCGGCGGTGACCCCGCTGCGCGAGCGCTTTCCCGATGCCCTTCTGCACTGCGCCAACAGCGCCGCCGCCCTGCGCCTTCGCGAGACGCACCACGACCTCATCCGCCCCGGCATCGCCCTGTTCGGATACCCGCCCCAGCAATGGGCCGGGGTCGTCGACGTCCGTCCCGCGCTACGCGTGCGAGCCCTGGTCACCATGGTCAAGGACGTCGAACCGGGCGACAGCGTCGGCTACGGCCGGGAGTGGATCGCGGCGCGACGCACTCGCGTGGCCACAGTGGCCGCCGGGTATGCCGACGGCGTCGACCGGCGCAACGGCAATCGCGGCGCCGTGATCGCGGGTGGCGTGGTCTGCCCCATGATCGGCCGCATCAGCATGGATCAGCTCTCGGTCGACGTCAGTGAGACCGCCGGGGTCGAGGCCGGCGACCCGGTGACCCTGATCGGCGCGGACGGCGGACACTCCCTCGACGCCGCCGCCGTTGCCGAGCGGATCGGCACAATCTCCTATGAGGTGCTCTGCGCGGTGTCGCTGCGAGTCCCCCGGATACCCGTCGACGCGATCGGAGGATGAGATGAGCCGGATGGTGAGGATCGCGGTGGCCCAGTACGCCCCCCATGTGGGCGACATGCCCGGCAACCGCGCGGCGGCGGTGGACTGGGCGCGCCGAGCCGCCGGCGAGAGCGTCGACCTGCTGGTGCTTCCCGAGCTGGCCTCGAGCGGCTACGTCTTCGCCTCCGACGAGGAGGCGTCCGCCAGCGCCGAGGACCCGGAGTGCGGCGACCTGGTGCTGGCCCTGACCGAGGTGTGTTCCGCGTCGGGGATGCACTGCGTCGTCGGCCTCAACGAGCGCGACGGTGCGGTGCGCCACAACAGTGCCGTGCTGATCGGTCCCCAGGGCCGGCTGGCAACCTATCGCAAGCTCCACCTCTTCAACGACGAGAAGTCGTGGTTCGAGCCCGGGGGCGAGCTGCCCGTCGTCGAGCTGCCCTTCGGCAGGGTCGGCATGGTGATCTGCTTCGACCTCTGGTTCCCCGAGGCGATCCGGGCGCTGGCACTGGCCGGGGCCGAGGTGATCGCGGTGCCCACCAACTGGGTGGCGTCGTTTCGACGCCAGGTCTACGACGCCGCCGGCTACTGCATGGGAGACATCGTGGCCATGGCCAGCGCGGGCCAGAGCGGCGTGGTGGTGGCCTGCGCCGACCGCGTCGGCGTCGAGCGCGACGTGCAGTTCCTGGGCTGCTCGGTCATCGTCGGCCCCGACGGCTGGCCGCTCCAGGGCCCGGCCGGGCATGACGAGGAGGCTCTGCTGGTCGCCGACGTCGACCTCGACAGCGTGGCCTCGACCCAGCGCCGCACGCCGCGCAACCACCTGATCGAGGATCGCCGCCCCGACTCCTACAATGCTGTGGTCATTCCCCCACCGCGGCCAGCCGGCGCGGTCACCACCGCCACTGCATCCTGAGCGCCACCACCTTCCCCACGCCCCTCCTCGCCGACCTCAACGACGCCCAGCGCGAGGCGGTCGTGGCCCCGGACGGACCGCTGCTCATCTTCGCCGGCGCCGGCAGTGGCAAGACCCGCGTGCTCACCCACCGGATCGCCTACGTCCTGGCCAACCGTGACGTGCGGCCCAACGAGATCTGCGCCGTCACCTTCACCAACAAGGCGGCGAAGGAGATGCGCGGACGCATCGAGGCGCTCCTGGGAGGCAGCACCTCGGGAATGTGGATCGGCACCTTCCACGCCTTGGGGGCGCGCATCCTCCGCCGCGACGGCAGCGCCATCGGCATCCCCAGCGGGTTCTCCATCTACGACGAGGCGGACCGCGCCGCGGCCCTGCGTCGTGCCCTGGCGGTCGCGGACATCGACGAGAAGCGCTACCCGGTGAACAAGGTGGGGCACGCCATCAGCGCAGCCAAGAACGAGCTGCTCGACGCCACCGCGTTTGCCGCCAAGTACACGGGGGCGTACTTCGAGGCCACCATCGCGCGGGCGTTCACTGCCTATGAGGCCGAGATGCGTGCCGCCGACGCCCTCGACTTCGACGATCTCCTGGTGCGCACCGTGCAACTGCTGCGTGACTGCGACCCCGTCCGCGAGGAGTACCAGCTGCGCTTCCGGTACCTCTTCGTGGACGAGTACCAGGACACCAACCTGGCCCAGTACGTGCTCGTCAAGCTGCTCGCGGAGAAGCACCGCAACCTGACCGTGGTCGGCGACGATGATCAATCCATATACGGCTGGCGCGGGGCCGACGTGCGCAACATTCTCAGCTTCCGTCGCGACTATCCCGACGCCAGGGTGGTGACGCTGGAGCAGAACTATCGCTCCACGCAGGTCATCCTCGACGCCGCGCACGGGGTGATCCGGCACAACCCCGACCGCGCTGCCAAGAAGCTCTGGACGGAGCGCAGCGGGGGTGAGCCGGTCCGGTTGATCTCTGTGTTCGACGAGCAGGAGGAGGCGCTGGCGGTCTGCGGCGAGATCGAGATGCTCATCGGCCGCGAGGGCTTCTCCCTCAGTGAGTGCGCCGTCCTGTACCGCACCAACGCCCAGTCTCGCGCCTTCGAGGACGTCCTGCTCCGCCGCGGCATCCCCTACCGCTTGGTTGGGGGGCTGCGCTTCTACGAGCGCCGCGAGGTCAAGGACGTGCTCGGCTACCTGCGCCTGATCGCCAACCCTCGCGACTCCGTCTCCTTCTCACGGGTGGTCAACGTGCCCCGCCGCAAGATCGGAGACCGCACCGTCGCCGAGGTCGAACGGCTGGCCCGGCGCAAGCGGATCTCTCCCTTCGAGGTGGCGGCCGCTCTGGACAGCAGCACCGACATCACCCCCGCGGCGCGGGCCGCGCTGACCGACTTCGGGCGCCTCATCGCCGAGCTGCGCGATCTGTCGGAGCGCATGCCGCTGCCTCAGTTCCTCGACCGCGTGCTCGGGGACACGGGCTACGAGCGCATGCTCCGCGACGGCACGCCTGAGAACGAGGAGCGCTGGGCCAACGTCACCGAGCTGATGGGCCTGGCCGCCGAGTACGCCGATGTGCCACCGCCCCAGGGGCTCACCCAGTTCCTCGAGAACGTCGCGCTGGTCTCCGACGTCGACACGCTCGACGACTCCGCCGTGGGCGTCACCCTGATCACTCTGCACCAGGTCAAGGGCCTGGAGTTCCCGGTGGTGTTCCTGGCAGGCATGGAGGAGGGGCTTCTGCCCCACACCCGGGCCCTCGAGGAGGGCGACAGCGGCGTTGCCGAGGAGCGCCGGCTCACCTACGTCGGCGTCACCCGTGCGCAGCGCCGCCTCTACGTCCTCCATGCGTTCCGGCGCCATCTCTACGGGTCACCGCATCCCGCCAAGGAGTCGCGTTTCCTCGCCGACCTGCCGCCCGAGCTTCTCGACATCGTCCGCCGGCCCGGAGCCGCTGTGCCGTCGCCGCCGGGCACGCGGGGCGCGGTCCGTGCGGCCGTGCACGCCCACGCGGTGCGCCCCAACCCGGTCGAGCTCGCGCCCCAGCGCTACCGCGAAGGGATGCGCATCGCCCATCCCAGGCTGGGCGAGGGCACCATCCTCAAGAGCACCATGACGAGGTCCGGGGAAGAGGTGGTCATCAAGTTCGACAGGGGCGGGGTGAAGATCTTCGCGGTCGCCGACTCTGCGATCTATCCGGTCAACGGCTGAAGGGGAGATGGCAGTGGTCAGCGAAACGCCGACAGTCCCTGCTCCGGCGCGAAAGCGCGCGGCCGAGCTGCGGTCGGTGATCGACCTTCATTCGCATCGCTATCACGTCCTCGACGACCCGGAGATCTCCGACGCGGAGTACGACCGCCTCTTCCGTGAGCTCATCGATCTCGAGGCGGAGTATCCAGGCCTGCAGACCCCGGATTCACCGACGCAGCGGGTCGGCGGGGCTCCGCTCGACAGCTTCACCAAGGTACGCCACAAGAGCCAGATGCTCTCGCTCGGCAACGCCTTCTCGGCGGAGGAGGTGGAAGCCTTCTTTCGCAGGGCGGAGCGCGGAGCGGGGGCGGTCGAGGCGTACGTCTGCGAGCTGAAGATCGACGGCCTGGCCATCTCGCTGACCTATCGCGACGGCGAGTTCGTGCGCGCCGCCACGCGCGGCAACGGTGTCGAGGGTGAGGACGTCACAGCCAATGTGCGCACCATCCGGAGCGTGCCGATGCGTCTGCAGGATGCAGGGCGGCTGACCGGCGACTTCGATGTGCGCGGCGAGGTGTACCTCCCCAAGGCGCGCTTCGCCGCCCTCAACGCGCAGCTCGAGGAGGCGGGGAAGCAGACGTATGCCAACCCGCGCAGCGCCGCGGCGGGGGCGGTGCGCCAGCTGGACCCGGGCGTCACGGCCAGGCGAGGCCTCTCCACCTTCATGTACCAGCTTGAACCGCCAGGACGCGTGGCCACGCAGGCCGACATCCTCGATCTCCTCGAGCGCAGTGGCTTCCGCGTCAATCCTCACCGTCACTTGGCCGGTTCGCTCGACGAGGTGCTCGCGTTCATCGAGCACTGGTCGCAGAAGCGACATGACCTCGACTACGAGACTGACGGGATCGTCATCAAGGTGGCGTCGCTCGCGCAGCAGAACGAGCTCGGCAAGGTGTCCCATGCGCCGCGGTGGGCGATCGCCTACAAGTTCCCGCCCGAAGAGGTGGAGACGGAGGTGCTCGACATCGCCGTGCAAGTCGGCCGCACCGGCGCTGTCACCCCCGTCGCTCACCTCAGGCCGGTGCTCGTGGCGGGCTCCACGGTGCGGCGCTGCACGCTGCACAACGAGGACGAGGTGGCACGCAAGGACGTGCGCATCGGTGATACCGTCCTGCTCCACAAGGCGGGCGACGTGATTCCCGAGATCGAGCGCCCCTTGCTGGAGAAACGACCGGCAGGAGCGGTCCCGTGGGTGATGCCCAACACCTGTCCTGCGTGTGACAGCGAGCTGGTGCGTGAGGCGGACGAGGTGGTGCGACGCTGCCTCAACCCGCTCTGTCCGGCCCAGCGCCGCGAGCGCATACGCCACTTCGCGTCGCGTGCGGGCATGAACATCGAGGGCCTCGGTGAAGCGATCATCGATCAGCTCATCGACGCCGGGTTCGTCGCCGACGCGGCCGACCTCTTCTCCGTGACGGTCGAGCAGCTGCTCACGCTCGACGGCTTCGCACAGAGGTCCGCGGAGAAGCTCCACGATGCCATCGCCGCACGGCGCACGGTTCCTCTCACGCGCCTCATCTACGCGCTCGGCGTCCGCCACGTCGGTGATCACACCGCGGCCCTCCTCGCGCAGCACTTCGGCACGCTCGATGCGCTCGCCGCCGCGACGGTCGAGGAGCTGACAGCAGTGGAGGGGATCGGGCCCGTGGTTGCGGAGCACGTCGCCCGCTGGTTCGCCACAGGGGAGGGCGGCGAGCTGGTGCGCCGCCTCACTGGCGCTGGAGTCAGCGGCGAGCCGGTTCAAGCCGCTTCGGGAGGCCCGTGGCAGGGCCAGTCGTGGGTGCTCACGGGAAGCATGGAGTCGCTGACCCGTCCTGAGGCGGAGGAGCGCCTCCGAGCGCTGGGCGCGTCGCCGGGGTCGAGCGTCAGCAAGCGCACCCACACCGTGGTCGCCGGCGCGTCTCCGGGCAGCAAGCTGGCTCGTGCGCAGGATCTGGGCGTCCGCATCATCGACGAGCAGGCATTTCTCGACGAGCTGACCGCTGCCGGCGGCTGAGGTCGGACGGGGCGAGCCGCCGCCGTACAGTGGACGGGTGAGCACGCAGACAGCCTCGCGGCGCGCCCGGCTGGTCGACAACCCCGACCTCCTCCGCGCCCGGTTGCGCGCCGCGCCCACCGGCGCCGGTGTCTACGTGATGCGCGACCTGGAGGGGCGGGTGGCGTACGTGGGCAAGGCGGCCAGCCTGCGCACCCGCCTGCGCTCGTACTTCACCGGCATCGAGTCGCTGCCGTCGCGGACACGCACGCTCGTCGACCGCGTCTTCGATTTCGAGGTCGTGCCCTGCCTCAACGAGCGCGAGGCGCTGATCCTCGAGAACAGTCTCATCAAGCAGTACCGGCCGCGCTACAACGTGCGCCTCAAGGACGACAAGAGCTACCTCTACCTGAAGATTCCCAAGCCAGGGGCTGGGCCCTCTCTGGCCACGGGCACGGCTCGTGAGGAGGTCCGAGCGCCCCGGGGCGAGCGTGGGATCCTCGCCACCGAGTTCCCACGGCCCTACTACACGCGCCGCATCGCGCGCGACGGGGCACGGTACTTCGGGCCGTACACCAGCGCGCAGTCGCTGCGCACCACCGTCAAGTCGCTGCGCACCATCTTCCCCTTCCGCACCTGCAGCGACGAGAGCTTCCGCCGCGGCCGGGTGTGTCTCGACTACCACATCAAGCGCTGCAGCGGTCCCTGCGAGGGGCGCATCGACGCCACCGAGTACGCCACCCTGCTCGACCAGGTCGACCTCTTCATGCAGGGTCGCAGCGACACCCTCGACGCGCAGTTGCGCACCCAGATGGAGGAAGCCGCGGGCCGCCTCGACTTCGAGCTGGCGGCGCGCTTCCGTGATCGTCTGCGCGCCACCCACCGCATCGCCGAGCGGCAGAAGATGCTCACCGGTTCGCGCGCCGACCAGGACTGCATCGCCGTCGCCCTCGAGGGCGGCCGTGCCATGGTGGCGCTGCTGTCGGTGCGGCGGGGCCGCGTCCTGGCGATGGAGACTCACGAGCTCGAGGGAGTCACCGACCTCAGCGCCGGAGAATGTCTGGGGGCCTTCGTTCCCCAGTACTACGGGAGCGCGCCCACCGTGCCGCACACCGTTCTCGTGTCCGACCGCGTCGATGACGCCGCGGTGATCGGCGAATTCCTCGCCGAGCAGCGTGGCGGCCCCGTGGATCTCCGCCACGCGCGGCGCGGTACAGGACGCGAGCTCGTGGACCAGGCGCGGACCACCGCGCTGAGCGCGCTGCGGCAGCGCCGCATCGTCGACGACTTCGATGCCGAGCGCACCGAGGCCCTGCTCGTCGACCTCGCCGAACGGCTGCGTCTGCCGGGGCCTCCGCGCCGCATCGAGTGCTACGACATCAGCAACACCATGGGGACCAACTCGGTGGGCTCGATGATCGTCTTCGAGGACGGCCGGCCTCGCCCCTCGCACTACCGTCACTTCGGCATCCGCACCGTGGAGGGCAGTGACGATTTCGCCTCCATCGAGGAGACGCTGCGCCGTCGCTTCGCCCGCTTCCTGCGCAGCCGCGCCGAGGGGGTGGGCACCGAGGACATCCCCGTCGACGACCCAGCGGGCAGCAACGGCGAGGCCACCAAGGCGGCGGAGGTGGCGGAACGACCCGGCGAGGGTCCCGGCGCAGAGGACAGCTTCGGCATCCTCCCCGATCTGGTGCTCATCGACGGCGGCAAGGGGCAGCTCGCCGCCGCCCATCGTGTGCTCCGCGAGGCGGGGCTGGGCGCGATGCCGGTGTTCGGCCTGGCCAAGCGCAACGAGGAGCTGTTCGCGCCGGGTGTCTCGCGCCCGGTGATCATCGAGAAGGACAGTCCCACGCTCTTCCTGGTGCAGCGCGTCCGGGACGAGGCCCACCGCTTTGCGATCACGCGCCATCGCGGCCGGCGGGCGCGCAGCGCCCTGCGATCGCGGCTCGACTCTGTGCCCGGGTTGGGCCCAGTGCGCAAGCGCGCGCTCCTGCGTCGCTTCGGCAGCGTCGACGGCATCCGTGGCGCCACCGTCGAGGCGCTCAGCGAAGAGGTGCCTCGCCCCGTGGCGCTGAGCATCAAGGAGCTGCTCTAGTCGCTCAGGCGGGGTGCGATGGGGCGGGAGGGGCCAGCGCCCCGGCGCCGCCCGGTGAGGGGGCGTCGCCGCGAGCGGATCCCTCGTTCTCGGCCCGGCCGCGGATCAGGGGCGTCCAGCTCACCACCATGCTGGCTCCGCCGGCGGGGGAGGTGCCCACCTCCCAGCGCCCGTCGCTGGCGCTCACCACCGCGGCGGCGATGGCCAGGCCGAGACCCGACCCGCCGGGCGCGTCGCTGGCGCGGCGAAACCGGTCGAAGATGTGTGTACGCTCCGCCTCCGGGATGCCCGGTCCGCTGTCGTCAACGGCGAGCCGGACGCGGCCGTCGCGACGGCCGATGACCACGTCGACGGTGCCGCCGGGAGGCGTGTATCGGCAGGCGTTGTCGAGGAGCACGCCGAGGAGGCGGTCCAGCCATTCCGGCGGGGCGCTGATCATGGTGGAGACGGGTTCGACGGCCACCCGCAGCCTGAGCGAGCGTGCCTCGGCCACCGCGGTGAACCGGTCGGCCGCCTGGACGGCGAGCACGCCGAGGTCGGTCGCCTCGGACGTTGGTGCGGGCCCGGTGCTGTCGAAGCGAGCCAGCCAGAGCAGGTCGTCGACGAGCTTGCGCATCCGCTTGCTCTCCACCCCCACCGCCCCAAAGGCGTTGCGATACCAGGCCGTGTCGCGCTCCTTCTCGAGCGCCAGGGAGGTCTGCGCCTCGATGACCGACAGCGGCGTGCGCAGCTCGTGGGAGGCGTCGGCGGTGAGCTCGATCTGGCGCTGGCGGGCACGCTCGACCGGCGCCGCCACCTTGCGGCCCACCACCAGCGCGCCGAAGAACACGGCGAGCAGCAGGACGGGTCCGATGAGCAGCTCAGCGGTCAGGATGTTGTGCTGGGTGCTGGCCACGTAGTCCAGCGACTGGCCGACCACCACGTGCGTGCCGGTCAGCATCGAACCATCGCGCTGGCGCACGTTGATGTTGGCCGCTCCCGCGACCCGCATCTGGTCTCCACCGGGAAGCGTGACCGTGGCCGGCGACGTCGCCGCCTGGGCGGCACCGGGGAGCGGTGTGGTGCCGGTCCCCACCGCCCCGGTGGCGGGCACCAGAGTCCCACCGAGGGCCTGGCCGACATCTCCCGAGGGCAGAACCACCCAGACCAGCACGGGCACCTGGTAGACGGGGCCGGCGCTGTGGAACGCACCCGGCCCCGGGGGCTGGGCCGTGCCGGTCACGTTGGTGCTGATGTACCCCGAGAGCCGATCGTCGACAGCGGCGGTGAGATTGTGGTTGACGATCATCATCACCGCCGCGGCGATGACCACGTAGGCGGCGAACACGACCGCGGTTGCGACCAGCGCCACGCGAAGCGAGGCGCCGCGCACGTCGCGAGCCGGCCCTGTCACCAGGCTGGCCACGCCGTGCAGCGCCCGGCCGGCCATCCCTGCCGGGCTCGCCTCGCTCACGCGTGCTCCAGCCTGTAGCCGGCACCACGGACGGTGACGATGCGCACCCCGGCGTCGGGGAGCTTGGCGCGCAACCGGCTGAGGCGGACGTCGATGGCGTTCGACCCGAGCGGATCGGTCTCGTCACGCCAGGCCTGCTGGGCGATGCTGGTGCGATCGACAACCTGGGGAGCGCGGCGCATGAGCAGCTCAAGGATGTTGAACTCGGTGGCGCTGAGTTGGATGGCCCGGCCATGCGCGGTCACCTCGCGCCGGTTGGGATCGAGCTCGAGGCCGCCGCGGACCAGCGTCGCCGTGTCGGTGCCGGGTGGGCGGCGCTGCAACGCGCGGATCCGGGCCAGCAGCTCTCCGAAGTCGAAGGGCTTCACCAGGTAGTCGTCCGCTCCGGCGTCGAGCCCCTCGATGCGGTCGGCGGTGGTGTCCCTGGCGGTGAGCATGAGCAGCCGGGTGGGGCGTTTCTCGCGGCGCACCCAGGCCACCACCTCGACGCCGGAGGCGCCGGGCATGCGCCAGTCGAGAACCGCCACGTCGTACTCGTAGAAACGGAGCTGGGCGATGGCGTCGTCACCCCGGGACACCGAGTCGACGAAGAAGCCGTGGTCCTCGAGGCCTTGGGTGAGCACGGTGCGGAGGCCGGGATCGTCCTCAGCCACCAGGATGCGCACGCTCAGCTCCCCACCGATGGACTCATGTGATATGAGGATAGGTCAGATCCCGCTTCGAGGTTGCTGCGCTCGACGACCCGGTGCGGGCCACCCGGAGCGAAGCTGCCGAGGGGCGGGTGATCGTGTCTGGCCACGCTAGGGCGGCCACCTTGCGCTTTCATGACACCATCGCCGTTGGGTGGTCGCCAGCGGTGGCGCAACTACACTTCGGCCTGTGAGCGGCGCCGAAACGGGGAATGTGTCGTGGGTGCTCACCGGCATGAGCGGCGCCGGCAAGTCCACCGCGCTGCGTGCGCTCGAGGCGGCGGGGATCAACTGTGTCGACAACCTGCCCGCGGCCATGCTCGAGGCGTTCAGCGCGCAGCCCAGGTCGGCGCCGGCGGTGGCGGTGGTCGACTCCCGCAGCGGCTCGGACCTCGGCGACCTCGACGGCGTCGGGGCGGTCCGGGTCGTCTTCCTCGACGCCCCCGACGCGGTGCTGGTGCGCCGCCTCGCCGACAGCGTCCGGCCCCATCCCTGCGCGGCGGCGGGCGCCGGCCAGGCGGCGGTGAGCGCGGAACGGGCCATGGTCACCGGGCTGCGCGCCGCGGCGGATGTGGTCATCGACACCGGAGGACTCACCGAGATGGAGCTCGGGGAGCGCATCCTCGACGTGGTGGCGCCGGCGCGCGCATCCGCCGCCGGTCTGCGCTGCACGGTGTCGTCGTTCGGCTTCAAGTACGGGCCCCAGATCGAGGCCGACTGGGTGGTCGACAGCCGCGTCCTTCCCAACCCCTTCTGGGAGCCCGCGCTCCGGCCCCTCACCGGGCTCGACCCCGCGGTGCGCGATTTCCTTCTCGGCCACGAGGTGTCGCGCCAGTTCATCGAGCGGACCTCGGCCCTGCTGGAGTGGGTGATCGCCACCGCCCAGCGACGCCAGCGCCACGCCCTCCACGTGGCCGTCGGCTGCACCGGCGGCCGCCATCGATCGGTGGTCATCGCCGTCGAGCTGGCCGCGCGCCTCGCCGCCCCCGGCGTCGCCGTCGAGGTGCGCCATCGCGACGTCACCCGGCCCGACCCGCGCTGAGGCAGGTCGGGTGCGCGGGGGATCCTTCACCGACAGCGTGGTCGCCGAGCTGGCCCCGCACCTGCCTCCGCTGCCGCACTGCCGCGCGGCCCTGCTCCAGGGGATGGCCCTCACCGGCGACCCGGAGTCGGCGGTGACCACCGTGGAGACACCGCGCGCGGTCGCCGCCCGCTGTGCTGTCGCCATCCTCCACGCCGACTCGCGCGACGGGCACGCCAGCCGGGTCCACGCCGCCCGGCGCATCCGCCACCGCATCGAGATTCCACCGGGGGGACCGGCACCGACAGCGAACAACTGCTGCCGGCGCAGCCGGCTGCGGGGCGCGTTCCTCGCCCTCGGCTCGGTGAGCCGGCCGGATCGCCCGCCCCACCTGGAGATCCCGGTGCGCGACCAGGGCGCCGCCGCCGTGCTCGTCGAGGATCTCGGAGCGCTGGAGATCCCTGCCGCGGTGCGGATGCGGCGGTCCCGCCCGGTGGTGACGGTGCGCAGCGCGGCGGCGGTGGGCGCGACGCTCAGCTCGATCGGTGCCCAGGGCGGCCGCCTGCGCTTCGAGGAGGGACGGGTGGTTCGCGACGTTCGCGCCGGGGTCAACCGCGGCCTCAACGCCGAGACCGCCAACCTGCGACGCACCGTGGACGCCGCGGTGCGCCAGCTCGACGCGATCCGGCGCCTGACGGCCGACCCGCGGCGCTGGGACTCGCTGCCGCCCGCGGTGCGTGCCGCGGCGCAGCTCCGCCAGGCGCATCCGGACGCGCCGCTGGGATCGCTGGCGGAGCAGGCGGGGATCAGCCGCCCTGCCATGGCAGGTCGCTTGCAGCGCCTCGTCGAGGCGGCGGGGCGCTGACCACGGGACCGCTGCGCAGATCGCGGTGGTAGTCTCGGGCTCGCCCCGCCCTGGAGCCGAGGACGTCAGCAGAGGGAGTGCGCATGGGTGTCAAGGTTGGCATCAACGGTTTCGGCCGCATCG
>DASZKZ010000075.1:0-3685 GCA_035552595.1 Candidatus Dormiibacterota bacterium | reverse complement strand
CCGAGGGGCGCCGGGTCGGCGACCAGCGTCGCCGGGTTCTCCGGCGTCCTCAGCGCCGTGTCCTGGAATGGTTGCGCCATGTGCGTGCCTCCTCTCCATCGTGACGTCCCCCGCAGGCAAACCCCCGCGGGCGGGCGCCGTTGCAGCCCGATCATGCTCCCCGGCAAGGGGTTAACAAAAGGGGGGTGTGGCTGTTGGTGCTTCTCGCCCACAACCGCTACGGCACAGGCGGATCGGCGGGCACCAAAAAAAGCCCGGCGCCGCTCTAGGCGCCGGGCTCTCAGGTCAGGAGAGGATCAGACCTCCTTGAACTCCGCGTCGACCACGTCCTCACCCGCGGGCGGGCTCGCCGGTTCCTCCGGGTTGGGGGACCCGTTGGGGCCACCCTGGTCGGTCCCGGCGCTCGACTGGGCGTACACTGCCTCGCCGATCTTCTGGATCGAGGATTGCAGGTCGTCGGCAGCGCTCTTGATGGCGTTGTTGTCCCCGCCGGCGACGGCGTCGCGTACCGCCTTGACCTTGGCCTCGATGTCCGTGCGCACCTCCTGCGGCACCTTCTCGCCGGCATCGGCGAGCGCCTTCTCGGCCTGGTAGGCGAGGTTCTCCGCGCGGTTGCGGGTCTCGATCGCCTCCGCGCGCTTGCGGTCGTCCTCGGCGTTGGCCTCCGCCTCCTTGACCATCCGCTCCACCTCGCTCTTGTCGAGGGTGGTGGACCCCGTGATGGTCACGCGGTTCTCCTTGCCGGTACCACGATCCTTGGCGCTGACGTTGAGGATGCCGTTGGCGTCGATGTCGAAGGTGACCTCGATCTGCGGCATCCCGCGTGGCGCCGGCGCGATGCCGTCGAGGGTGAACGTACCGAGGATGCGGTTGTCGCGCGCCAGCGGCCGTTCGCCCTGGAGCACGACCACCTCCACGGAAGGCTGGCTGTCGGACGCTGTCGAGAAGACCTGCGACTTCGACGTGGGGATGGTGGTGTTGCGCTCGATGAGCTTGGTGTTGACCTCGCCCTCGGTCATGATCCCCAGGCTCAGCGGGGTGACGTCGAGCAGCAGGACGTCCTTGACGTCGCCCTTGAGCACCCCCGCCTGGATGGCGGCGCCGATGGCCACGACCTCGTCGGGGTTGACGCCGCGGTGCGGCTCCTTGCCGGTGAAGGACTTGACCAGCTCCTGGATGACCGGCATGCGCGTCGAGCCGCCGACCAGGATCACCTCGTCGAGCTCTGATGCCGACAGCCCGGCGTCCTTGAGCGCGTCTTCGAACGGCTTGCGGGTGCGGTTGGTGAGATCCTCCGTGAGCTGTTCAAACTTGCTTCGCGACAGCGTGATGGCGAGGTGCTTCGGGCCTGAGGCGTCGGCCGTGATGAAGGGCAGGTTGATCTCGGTCTCCTGCCGCTGGGACAGCTCGATCTTGGCCTTCTCCGCGGCTTCGGTCAGCCTCTGCAGCGCCTGGCGGTCACTGCGCAGGTCGATGGCCTGGTCGCGCTTGAACTCGTCCGCCAGCCACTCCACGATGCGGCGGTCGTAGTCGTCCCCACCGAGGTGGGTGTCGCCGTTGGTCGCCTTGACCTCGAACACACCCTCACCGACCTCGAGGATGGAGACGTCGAAGGTCCCGCCGCCGAGGTCGAAGACGAGGATCTTCTCGTTCTCCTTCTTCTCGAGCCCGTAGGCGAGAGAGGCGGCGGTGGGCTCGTTGATGATGCGGAGGACGTTGAGGCCGGCGATCTGGCCGGCATTCTTGGTGGCCTGGCGCTGAGCGTCGTTGAAGTACGCGGGCACCGTGATGACCGCCTCGGTCACCTTCTCGCCGAGGTACGCCTCGGCGTCGGTCTTGAGCTTCTGGAGGATGATCGCGGAGATCTGCTCGGGGGTGAAGCGCTCGCCGCTGACCTCGACCTCGACGCGTCCGTCCTTGCCGGGCACGATCTTGTAGGGGACCTGCTTGGCCTCGTTGCTCACCTCGTTGACGAGCCGGCCCATGAAGCGCTTGATCGAGGAGATGGTGTTCTCGGGATTGACGGCCGCCTGGCGCCGGGCCAGCGTGCCCACCAGGCGCTCGCCGCCCCGGGTGAATGCGACCACCGACGGGGTGGTTCGACCGCCCTCGGCGTTGGGGATGACAACCGGCTCGCCAGCCTCCATGACAGCGACGACGCTGTTGGTGGTGCCGAGGTCGATACCGACGGTCTTGGCCATGGCCTAGATCCCTCCCAGGAAGTGCGAATGGGGAATTCAGTTTGATGGCAGGCGCGATGCGCCGCTGGACTAGGCGTACCTCGCCGCACCGTGATGCTAAACGTGTCAGGCCCTCGGACGGCGGTACGCTGCGCTGGTGGATGACCAGGGCGGCGATGGCATGGCGGCACAGCTCCAGGGGCTGCGGCGGCGTGCCGACGAGGACTACGAGAGCCCTCCTGGGATCAAGCTCTCCGGACGCCACCAGGTCGACGTCGCCGAGCTCGGTCTCCGCGTCGCCGTGACCCGATCCCGGTATCCCAACCGCGACGACGGGGTCGACCAGTACGCGGTCACGGTCACCCGGCTGCGCCTCGACCAGGCACCGGCGGACGGTGAGGTCACAGCTGTCCTCCAGGCGGCGTTCGGAGCGGCGGCGAGCGACGCTGTCGAGCGCAGCGGAGGCGGGCCGCTGGTGCGCATGTTCCGGGTGCCGGCGCGATCGGGTCAGCTCCGGTAGGCGTCCTCCCCGATCAGGGGGACGAAACGGCAAGGGCCGAGGCTGTCGGTGAGCCACCGACCCTCGCTGAGGCGGAGGCGGACCAGCTCGTCCATCGCCTCGCCCTCCCGGTGCAGCGGGATGACCAGGCGTCCGCCCTCCCGCAGCTGCCGCGGCAGCGCCGGGGGCAGCCGGGGAGCCGTGGCCGCAACGGCGATGGCGTCGAAGGGAGCCTCGTCGGGAAGCCCCCGGCTCCCGTCACCGACACGGATGTCGACGTCGAACCCGGCCTCGGCGAGGCGCAGCCGGGCCGCCGCGGCCAGCTCGGGGACGCGCTCGATGCCGTACACCCGGGCTCCGCACGCCGCCAGCACCGCCGCCTGGTAGCCCGACCCGGTGCCCACGTCGAGCACGCGATCCCCGGCACCGACCTCCAGGGCCTGGACCACGGTGGCCACGATCAGGGGCTGCGAGATGGTCTGCCCGCACTCGATCGCCAGTGCCCTGTCGGCGTACGCCTCGCTCCGCTGGGCCGCCGGGACGAAGAGCTCGCGCGGCACCGATGCCATGGCCTCGAGGACCCGCTGGTCGCGGATCCCACCGCGGCGCAGGGTGTCGAGCATCTCGGCCACGTCCTTGCGCATCGCCCCGGTGTAACAGATGCGCCGCGCCGGCGCGGCTCCGATCAGCCCTGCGGCTCGAGCACCAGGTCCTCAGGAGGTGTCGACGGCACCTTCCAGACCAGGAACCCCTTGTTCCAGCGGCGGTGGTACTCGTTGGCAGCCTCGACAGCCTCGGCGAAAGCGGCCTCGAAGGCGGCCAGGTCGGCGGCCGCGCAGGCGGCCAAGAGCGGCCCCAGGTCCTCGTCGATGTAGGCCTCCACGTTGGCCTCGTACTTGGGGCGGGTCACGTTGCCCAGCCGGAAGAGCTTGCGCATCTCCCTGAGCTGCCAGGTGGCCAGCTCCCAGTTCTGCGCCCGCCCGGCGTGGTACGCCTTCCACATCCG
>DASZKZ010000074.1:0-5478 GCA_035552595.1 Candidatus Dormiibacterota bacterium | reverse complement strand
TCGGGTTTCCGTCACAGACCTAATAGTCTGACGGATCGCGCGTTGCGTTGATCCACCTGATAACAGACCCTCTTAAGGGGAAGGAAAAATGATCTAAGATCTCTGGAACGACCTCACCATTAGATACCCGTTTTGGCTGTTCTGCGCATACCCGATGCGCGTCTTTAACGCAGACGACAGTATAGAGGGATGTCGTCGGATATGCGAGCAGCACTCTAGAGTGTTGCTCCAGGACCGGGGCCCATAACGAAATCAGAAATGACCAACGTCATCGTCCACGAGCCGTCAGCCCGGCGAGGGCCAGAGTGATGGCCGCCTCGCGGGAAAGCGCCCGACCCCGGAGCTCGTGCTGGGAGAAGCGTTCCAGACCCAGGGCGCTGGCCAGCCGGTCCCGGGAGTGCCGCACCTCTTCGGCGATGACCCGTACTCCGCCGCTTGCTTCGCCGGCGGCCTTTCGCAGCTGGTCGGATGCGCCAAGGATCGCCGCTGCTCGTCCCGTGTCCTGTTCGGCCTCCAGGACGAGGGCGGCAGTCTCCAGCGCGTCGGCCACCCACCGCCGGCCTCCCAGGTCGGCGACCACACCCAGCAGCTCGACAAGAATGTCCGCGGCAGTCCGGGGCTGGCCGGCAAGGAGGGCCGTTTCGGCGGCGCGAGTGAGCGCCATGGCGAGGACTGGTCGGGCTGGCAGACCCCGAGCGGTGCTGACTGCCTCCTCCGCTAGGCGAAGCGCCCGGGCCTGCTCGCCGGACAGGGCAACGAGCGGGGCGAGGCCGGCCAGCGCGTGCGGCTCAAGCCATTCGCCAAGGGGGTCGCTGCGGGCCACTTCCACGGCCCGTTCGAAATGGTCTCGAGCCTGGTCATATTGCCCGTCGACGACCGCGGCCCATCCGAGGTGGTCGTGGCACCAGCCGACCCCGTCGGGCAGGCCGAGACGTTCGAACCCGGCGAGGGCGGCCTCAAGGAACGGGCGCGCCTCGGCACCTGTTCCCGGAAGCAGCCGGAGCTCGCTGCGCCCCCAGTTGATGCAGGCCAGGCCGAGATCGTCGCCGATCCGCCGGGCCAGCGCCGCCGCTTCACCGTACAGTTCATCGCGGCGCTGGCAGTCATCCTCGAAGAGGAGGGCCCGGCTGACCAGGGCCGGAACATGCCCCGGATGGTTAGCAAGCTCGGGTGAGGAGAACTCAGGCTCGGAGAAGACGCGTTCCATCCAGATCTGGCCGGGATTGCCGAACCACACCCATGGCACCCACAGCGCTCCGATGAGACGGAGCATGGCGTCTGCGTCGCGCTCGGCCCATGACCACTCCAGAGCGGCGCGGAAGTTCTCAGCATCAGCGAACGCGCCCCGGAGGAAGTCTGCCCCGAAGGACATGCCCCGCCATGCTTGCACGCGAGCGATGAAGGCGTCGCGGTGCCGCCGCCGGGTGGGGGCCTCCTGGCCGGCCTCGGCTAGCTTCTCGGCCCCGTACTGCCGGATGGTCTCGAGCAGCCGGTAACGAAATGCAGCGCCCTCGCTGTGCACGACGACAAGTGACTTGTCGACCAGCCGGCAGAGCACGTCGAGGGCGTCCTCGTGGGCCACGCCGCCGTCCCCGCCCGATATCACTGCCTCGGCCGCCTCGGTATCGAAGGTGTCGGGGAACACCGCCAGCCGGGCCAGGGCGCGCTGTTCCACTGGCCAGAGAAGTTCGTAGCTCCAGTCGATGGTCGCTCGGAGGGTCTGCTGGTGGGGCACGGCGATGCGCTCCCGACCGGTCAAGAGCCGGAAGCGGTCCTCGAGGCGGTCGGCGACCTGGGGCGGACTGAGGACCTGGAGCCGGGCGGTGGCCAGCTCCAGTGCAAGCGGGATACCGTCGAGACGGCGACAGATGCGAGCAACAGCGGCGGCGTTGGTGGTATCGAGCTCGAACGTCGGTTGGGCAGCCCGTGCCCGCTCGCAGAAGAAGGTCACCGCGTCGCTCTTGGCGAGTTCGCCCATGGCCGCACCGGGAGCCGGAAGGGAAAGCGGCGGCACCTTCCACGTCGCCTCGCCGGGGACGCGAAGACGCTCGCGGCTGGTGGCCAGTACGGTGACGGTGCGGCATTGGGTGAGCAAGACGTGGACGAGACGGGCGACCGCGTCGATGAGATGCTCGCAGTTGTCCAGCAGGAGTAGCGTCTGCCGGCTCGCCAGATGCCGAATGAGGCGGTCTTCCATGGCCTTTGGGGTGTCGAAGGCGCTGGTCTCGAAGGTGAGCGCCGCGGCCACCGCCGAAGGCGCCTGTGCCCCGTCGCGCAGCGGGGCGAGTTCGACCATCCAAACGCCGTCGGGGTAGGCCGGCCGCGCAGCCGCCGCCGCTTGGAGGGCGAGCCGCGTCTTTCCCGCCCCTCCGACTCCGGTCAGGGTGAGCAGGCGGGATCCGGCCAGAAGCGTGGTGAGCTCGTCGAGTTCCCGGGAGCGCCCAACGAAAGGCGTGAGCGCGACAGGCAGGTTGTGGCGAGGGGCGTTGAGGCTGCGTGGAGGCGGGAACTGCGACGGCAACTCTGGGTGGGTCACCTGGAACACCCGCTCGGGGCGGGCCAGGTCGGCGAGGCGGTGCTCCCCAAGGTCGATAAGCGCCACCTCGGCCGGAAGGTCGGCGCCGGCCAGCTCGGCGGCCGCTTGGGAACAGAGCATCTGACCCCCGGAGGCGATGCCCAGCAGGCGGGCGACCCGGTTCAGTGCGGGGCCGAAATAGTTTCCTTCGCGACGCTGCGCCACGCCCGCGTGGATGGCCATCCGCACCCGCAGCGGCCCGGGTGCGCCCCACGCGGCGGCCGCCAGCGCCCGTTGGGCCGCTACGGCTGCCGCGATGGCGTCGGAGGCGACCGTGAAGGCCGCGGCCATCCCATCCCCGGTGTGGCTAAAGACTTCCCCGCCGCCGACTTCGATGGACGCGCGCAGCAACTCGTCGTGCCGCGCCAGATCGACCGTCATCGCTTCCGGGTCACCTTCCCACCGCCGTGTGCTGGCGACGATGTCGCTGAACAGGAACGTGGTCGGCCCGACCGACACCTGGGACTGCTTCGGGGCGCGGCGCGCCGCCAGCCCGGGTGTGTCCAGTTCCGGCGCGTGGAGGATGGCGTTTTCCAGATGGGCAAGTTCGGGGCTGGCCTCCAGACCCAATTCCTCCGCCAGGAGCCGGCGAAGCTCCTGATACACGCGTAACGCTTCGGCCTGGCGTCCCGAGCGGTACAGGGCCACCATTCGCTGCCCCCACAGCCGCTCCCGCAGGGGACAGGCCTTGGTCAGATGGTTCAGTTCGGGTACTACCTCGACGTGGCGCCCGCAGGCGAGGTCCGCTTCGACCCGCTCCTCTAAGGCGGCCAGGCGCGCTTCTTCCAGGCGGGCTGCCTCGGCCCGCGCCACCGGAGCATCCGCCACGTCGGCCAGGGCAGGCCCTCGCCACAAAGACAGCGCCTGGCGAAGCCTCGCGGCAGCCGTCTCGTGATCTCCTCGGGCTGCGTGCTCGCGTCCCTCGGTCAGGAGGTCCTCAAAGCGGGCAGCGTCGAGAGCATCACGCTCAATCTGTAGAAGGTAGCCGGGCGACTTGGTCAGCACGATGGCATCGCCACCTGCTTCTCGGAGGGCCTTGCGCAAGCGGGAGACGAAAACTCGCAGCGCCCCAGCAGCTCCCTCATGGGCCTTTCCGCCCCAGAGATCCTCCACCAGGCGCTCGGCCGAAACGACGCGGTTGGCGGACAGCAAGAGAAGGACGAGAACGGCCCGCTCGCGGCTCCCGGGAAGCGCTACCGGCCGCCCCTCATCGGCGACCTCCAGAGGACCAAGGATGCGGAATTCCACAGCTGCAACCCTGCCCATCCTTCGGCGCGGGGTCGACCCTTCAGCCTATTTCCATCAGCCGGAAACGACACCCGGAGCGTCCGAGTGGCCGGTAACCCACCGGTAACGCCACGTGCAACCTCGTGGGCGCACGCTCGTCGCACGACCGAAGCTCCGACGGCAGCGGCTCGGACATGAGGAGAAGCGATGCCCGAACTCCCCAACGTCGAGATCGTGCGGCGAGGCTATGCCGCCTTCAACAACGGCGACACCAGTGCTCTGGCCGCACTCATCGCCGAGAACGTGGTCTGGCACGTTCCCGGACGCAGCTTGATTGCCGGTGACTGGCCGGGAAACGACCTTCGCCTACATCCATCGCCTCCACCTCCTGACCATGCCTCGAGCGCAATCTCCAAGCTGGCCACGCGGCTCAGGTTGTGAGGGGTTACTCGGCTACGACAAGGTTGATTGCGGTTCCGGAGGGGACCGCGGTGTTGGCTTCTGGGTTTGTTTGCAGGATGGTGCCGGCGGGTTGGTCCGATGCCTGTTCGGTGATTAACCCGACGGTCAGCCCATCCTGGACCAACACCCGCTCGGCCGTAATCAGATCATCGCCGACCAGGTTGGGCACCTGATAGAGGGCCAAAACCGGAGGCGGAAACACCGGAGTCGGGGCTGGAACCACCGGAACGGGACGGGGTATCACCGGGGCCGGAAGCACCGGAACGGGACGGGGTATCACCGGGGCCGGAACCACCGGAACGGGAGCCGGGGGCACCGGAGGTGGGGGTAGCGGAACCGAAAGCGACACCATTGTTGCCCGCTGGTCGGCCACCGCGTCGTAAGTCGCGTGCGTGTTCAGTTCACGGTGCTGGAGCTGACCTTCCGTCGGCACACGAGACATGGCGGCCAGGGTTGGATCCTCGACTGACCAGGGGTGTTGGCCGACCCACCAGACGAGCACGACCAGGAGTGTCCCCAGAGTTCGGGTCAGCGTGACCCCACCGGAGGGTGACCCTGTGAGGTTCGTGTGCTCTGAGCGCACCCTCCACCAGCTCCGTGCCCGCAGCGACTCGTCAGATATGTGATCGCCGATAGGGTGCTGCTCGGTCATGGTGGGTCTCCATCAACCGTTGACCTGTTCATAGTGCCACTCGCGTAGGACAGCGGGGGACAGCAACGCTTCTCTAGGAGCGCCGATAACCATGGCCAACCCACTGATCAAGCCCACGGTGATCAACGACTGGTGCCTCCGGCAGTCATCCCACTCCAGGACGACCACAGAACCGGCCATAACCCTCTGTGCAGTGTTGTGATGTCTCGGGACACCGTGCACGGGTGTCTCGGGACATCGTTCATATTTGGGATTGGGTTGGTAGTCGCGGGTCGAGTCGGGTCGAGTTGTAGTTGTCGGAGTAGCTCGCCGTCGGTAGTGAACACTCTGATGCCGAGGTTGTAGATGAGGACGAGGATGCGGCTGCCGCGTAGCGGCCACCGATACCGATGTGGTGTAGCCGGGGGATTGATCAAGGCTCCTGGGCCAGCCCGCCGTATTGCGTGACTTCGGTAATGACACCGATGTCGGTGGGGTCTGGGCGCCACAGTGAACACGACACCACACCCGGCTCTAGCAACTCTAGTCCGTCAAAGAACTGAACGAGCTCCTCCCGGCTGCG
>DASZKZ010000073.1:0-7726 GCA_035552595.1 Candidatus Dormiibacterota bacterium | reverse complement strand
GAGGCGGCGGGGCGCTGACCACGGGACCGCTGCGCAGATCGCGGTGGTAGTCTCGGGCTCGCCCCGCCCTGGAGCCGAGGACGTCAGCAGAGGGAGTGCGCATGGGTGTCAAGGTTGGCATCAACGGTTTCGGCCGCATCGGCCGGAACGTCTATCGAGCCGCTCGCGAACGCAACTCCGCCCTGGAGTTCGTGGCCGTCAACGACCTCACTGACGCGGCCACCCTCGCCCATCTGCTCACCCACGACTCGATCCTGGGCCGATTTCCCGGGCAGGTGAGCGCGGACGGAGATCAGATCGCCGTCGACGGTGGCAGCCTCACCGTGCTCGCCGAGCGCGACCCGCAGCGCCTCCCGTGGAGGGATCTCGGCGTCGACGTGGTCATCGAGTCCACCGGGTTCTTCACCGACGCCGTCAAGGCGCGCGCCCACATCGAGGCCGGCGCCAAGAAGGTGATCATCTCCGCCCCGGCGAGCAACGAGGACATCACCGTCTGCATGGGCGTCAACCACACCGCCTATAACCCCGCCGACCACCACGTGATCAGCAACGCGTCCTGCACCACCAACTGCCTGGCGCCGGTCGCCAAGGTGCTCAGCGACAGCTTCGGCATCGAGGCCGGCCTGATGACCACGATCCACGCGTACACCAACGACCAGGTGCTCCTGGACGGTCCCCACAAGGACCTTCGCCGCGCGCGATCGGCGGCCCTGTCGATCATCCCCACGTCGACCGGCGCTGCCAAGGCGATGTCGCTGGTCATGCCCGAGCTCAAGGGCAAGCTGCACGGGATGTCGCTGCGCGTGCCGGTGAGCGACGTCAGCCTGGTCGACCTCTCCGTGACGCTGAGCCGGGCGGCCAGCGTGGACGACGTCAACGCCGAGCTGCGCGAGGCCGCCGACGGCTCGCTGAGCGGCATCCTCTCGGTCTGCGACGAGCAACTGGTGTCCGTCGACTTCCTCCATGACAGCCACTCCTCGATCGTCGACGCCCCGTCGACCATGGCGGTCGGCGACCGCACCGTGAAGGTGCTCGCGTGGTACGACAACGAGTGGGGGTATTCGTGCCGCGTCGTCGACCTCGCCGAGCACATCGCCGGCCGGCTCTGATCCGTCGTCGATGACCAAGGCCACCATCGACGACATCGACGTCGCCGGCCGCCGCGTGCTGTTGCGCGTGGACTTCAACGTCCCACTCCGCGGTGGACGGGTGGTCGACGACCGCCGCATTCGCGAGGCGCTGCCGACCATCACCGCGCTGCGTGAGCGCGGCGCGCGGACCATCATCGTCACCCACATCGGCCGCCCCCGGGGGCGAGTGGAGCGATCGCTCACCGTGGCTCCGGTTGCCCACCGGCTCGGCGAGCTGCTCGGCGTGGACGTGCCCGTCGCCGGCGACGTGGTGGGCAGCTCCGCCCAGGCGACCGTCGCGGCGCTCCGCGACGGCGACGTGGCCATGCTCGAGAATGTGCGCTTCGAGCCCGGCGAGGAGCGCAACGACGCGGCGTTCAGCGAGCGCCTCGCCGCTTTCGCCGACGTGTTCGTCAACGACGCATTCGGCACCGCGCACCGTTCACACGCCTCGACAGAGGGCGTCGCCCATCACCTCCCCGCCGTTGCCGGCCTGCTCATGGCGCGGGAGCTCGAGGTGCTCGGCGCAGCGCTCGACAACCCGCGACGGCCGGTGGTGGCGGTGCTGGGCGGGGCCAAGATCTCCACCAAGCTGGGGCTGCTCACCAGCCTGCTGGGGCGGGTGGACAGCCTTCACATCGGGGGGGCGATGGCGTGCACGTTCTTCCGCGCCAAGGGAGCCGGCATCGGCCGTTCGCTCGTTGAGGAGGACAGGGTCGGCGATGCCGCCGAGCTGCTCGGCGCCGCCGCCCGAAGCACCGCGTCGCTGCACCTTCCCGTCGACGTCCTCGTCGCCGCGGAGCCGGTCGAGGGGGCAGCCCCCGAGGTGGTCGCGTGGAATGCCATCCCCGACGATCGCATGGTCGTGGACATCGGCCCGGAGACGGTGGCGGCGATCACCGCCTCCTTCGCCGCCGCGGGGACGGTGATCTGGAACGGCCCCCTCGGCATCTACGAGATCGAGGCGTTCGCGCGGGGCACGCGCGAGCTGGCCCGCGCCCTGGGAGAGAGCGCGGCCGTCAGCATCGTCGGGGGCGGTGACCTGGATGCCGCCGTGGAGGATGCCGGGGTGTGCGACGACATCGACTTCATCAGCACCGGCGGCGGAGCCACGCTGGCGTTCCTCGAGGGCCGCACCCTGCCCGGCGTGGCCGCCCTGCGCGACCGCGAGCTGGCCACGCCGTGAGCGGCCTAGCGCCGCGGATGCCCCTGGTCGCCGGGAACTGGAAGATGAACACCACCGTCCCCGAGGGCCTGGCGCTGGCCGCAGCGGTGCGGCAGCGATGCTCGGCGGCGACGGGGGTCGAGGTGGCGGTGCTGCCGCCGTTCGTGCACCTGTGGCCGATGCGGGAGGTGCTCGCCCCCGGCCCCCTGCTGCTCGGTGCCCAGGACGTGCACTGGGAGGACGGCGGCGCGTTCACCGGCGAGGTGTCGGCCGCGATGCTGGCGGGTTGGTGCGACCTGGTGCTCGTCGGCCACTCGGAGCGCCGTCATCTTCTCGGCGAGACCGATGAGCAGACGGGCCGAAAGTTCGCCGCCGCCCGCCGCCACGGCCTCCGCGCCATCGTCGCGGTCGGGGAGACCGGCGCGGAACGGGACGCCGGCGATACCTTCGCGGTCGTCGACCGCCAGCTCGACGCCGTCCTGGCCGCGGCCGCGGCAGCGCCCAACGCCGAGCAGTGGGTGATCGCGTACGAACCGGTGTGGGCGATCGGAACCGGGCGCACCGCCAGCCCCGATCAGGCCCAGGAGGCCTGTGCCCACATCCGCGAGCATGTGTCGCGGCGGGCGGGGGCCGCGCCTCGCGTCGTCTACGGCGGCAGCGTCACCGCGGCCAACGCCGCCGAGCTGTTCAGCCAGCCCGACATCGATGGCGGGCTGATCGGCGGCGCCAGCCTCAGACCCGACGAGTTCGCCACCATCGTCGCCGCCGCGGCGGCCGCGGGCGCCACCCGGTGAGAGCCGCCCGGCCTTTCGTCCTCGCCGTCCTCGACGGCTGGGGACAGTCAGATGATGCCTTCGGGAACGCCATCGCGGCGGCATCGACGCCGGCGTTCGACCGGCTCAGGGCGACGTGGCCGTGCACCACCATCGCCGCCAGCGGGGAGGCGGTGGGACTCCCAGAGGGCCAGCAGGGCAACTCCGAGGTGGGCCATCTGACCATGGGGGCGGGCCGGGTCCTCTTCCAGCCTCTGACCCGCATCAACCGCGCGATTCGCGACGGCAGCTTCTTCGACAACCCGGTGCTCTGCGCCGCGGTCGACGCCGCTCGCGAGCGCGGGACCGACCTGCACTGCCTCGGCCTGGTCTCCCCGGGCGGCGTGCACAGCGACCAGGCGCACGCGGTTGCCCTGGCCGAGCTGGCCCGCCGCCGGGGCCTGGAGCGCGTGTCCTTCCACGCCTTCACCGACGGGCGCGACGAACCGCCAACCAGCGCGGCCGGATTTCTGCGGCGCTTCGTCGACGACCTGGCCGGCGTCGGAGTGGGGCGGATCGCGACCGTGATCGGACGCTCCTACGCCATGGACCGGGACACCCGCTGGGAGCGTGTCCAGCGGGCCTATGAGCAGATCGCGGGCGACGGCGACGGGGTCGCCGGCGACCCGGTCGCCTACGTCGAATCGCAGTACGCCGGCGGCGTCACCGATGAGTTCGTGCCTCCGGTGTCGATCATCCCCAGCGGCTCCCGGCGGGCGCGCATCGACAACGGCGACTCGGTGGTGTTCTTCAACTTCCGTCCAGACCGCGCCCGCCAGCTCAGCCACGCGCTCGTCGATCCGGAGTTCTCCGGGTTCGAGCGCTCCCGAGTGGTCAGGGACCTCCATTTCGTCACCTTCACCGAGTACGAGCGCGACCTCGCCGCCGCCATCGCCTTCCCCACCCTGGATGTCAGCCACACCCTGGCGGAGGAGGTGAGCGCCGCCGGCCTCAGGCAGTTCCACGTCGCGGAGACGGAGAAGTACGCGCACGTCACCTACTTCATCAACGGCGGCCGTGAGCAGCCCTTCGCGGGGGAGGAGCGGCTGCTGATCGCCTCGCCGCGGGTGGCGACGTACGACACCACCCCGGCGATGAGCGCCGCAGCCGTCACCGACGCCGTCGTCGAGCACGTCGCGACCGGCGATGACGCGTTCGTCGTGGTCAACTTCGCCAACCCCGACATGGTCGGCCACACCGGCGTGTTCGATGCCACGGTGCGCGCGGTGGAGGTGGTGGACGAATGCCTGGACCGAATCGAGCGCGCCGTGATCGCGGCCGGCGGAGGTCTGCTGATCACCTCCGACCACGGCAATGCGGAGCGGAAGATCGACCCCCAGGACAACTCGCCGCTGACCGCCCACACCACCAACCCCGTGCCCGTGATCCTCTGCGGCACGGACGCGGCCCGCCTGCGCGACGGCGGTGGCATGGAGGACGTGGCTCCCACCGTGCTGACGGCGATGGGGCTCGACGTGCCCGACGAGATGACCGGGCGAAGCTTGGTGTGACCACCCCGCGTTACGCGCTGGCCGCCCAGTCGCTCTCGAACTGCTGCTCCAGCGAGATGGCGATGGCCGGGTCGCCGGGAATGCTGATGTCGAGCTCGTGGTTGTGCTCGAAGCCGCTGAACGTCCAGTTGGCGCTGCCCAGCACCACCGAGGACGAGTCGGCGATGGCCGCCTTGGCGTGGAGCTTCTCACCGCTGCTGCGGTAGAGGCGCACCGCCACCCCGTGCGCGCGCAGCGAGGCCGCGGAGGGATCGCTGGGCCGTTCGCTGGGGTCGAGCAGCACGCGCACCGCCACGCCGCGCGCCTGGGCCGCCTCCATGGCGGCCACGACGTCGGCGTCGGTGAGCGTGTACATGGCCACGTCGAGGGCACGATGCGCCCCCGAGATCAGAGCCAGCACCATGGGGAGGATCTCGGCGCCGGGCAGGGTCGCGCCCACCACGATCGCCGGGTCCGGGCGTGACGCCGGGACCGTCTCGACCCGTCCGCAGGTCACCAGGTCCCGGCGAAAGACACGGCCGAGATTGGCGACCGCGCTGCCGGTGACCTCGACGTCGAAGTCGTGGTTGGCCGCCGACCCCGCGCCCCAGTTGATGCCGCCGACGACGGCGACGGCGGCGTCGACCACGAGGAGCTTGACGTGGTCGATCATCCGGGCTCGAATCGGGTAGTCGGCGACGTCGATGCCGTCCGCGCGCAGGGTCAGCGCGGTGGTGGCCGAGGCCGACTCGGACGGGTCGTCGATGACGGTCACCGCCATCCCGCGGCGGTGAGCGTCGATCAGGGCGGCGACCAGGTCGGCACGGCCGAACTCGTAGACCTCGACCTCGACACTGACGCGGGCCCGCTCGATGAGGCGGTGCAGCTCGGCGAAGGTGGGCTCCCCGGAGCGCAGCACGGTGACGGAGTCGGCACCGTCGACCACGGCCGCTGCGGGCGCGAGGAGAGGCGCGTCGGTGTTCGACCCGCCACCAAGCCGGGCGCCTGGGGCAGGGCCGCAACCGGCGAGGAGCACCGCAAGGGCCAGGAGACGAGGGCCGGGCATTGGCCGTCGAGAATACACAAAACAGTGGTTGTCTGGAAGCTGCCGCGCGGGGATGCGGCGACGGTGCCACGTATACTTCGCGTCCGTGATGCGTGGAGGTTTCGTTGCGTGAAGGTCGGCTTAGCCGTCGCCCAGGACGTCCTCGGAGTGCTGGTGATGCTTGGCGTGTTGCTCCAGACACCGAAGGCGACCGGCCTGGGCGGGACCATCGGGGGCGGTGGGGACTCGGGTGGAGGGTATCGCCGCCGCCGCGGGCTGGAGGCCAGCCTGCTGCGCGTGACGATCGTGTTCATCCTCCTGTTCGTGGCGGTCTCGATCGTTCAGACGTACGTCGGCGCCCACTAGCCCGGCGCCACCGGCGCGCCGAGATCGGGGCGGTCCTGATCCTCGTCATCGTCGCCGCCAGCGTGCTCGGCGCCAGCGCCTTCTCACGCCTGAACCCCGCGACGCCCGACTACCGGGAGGGCCTGGTCAGCGACGAGCGTCCTCTCTCGCTCAACCCCCTGGTTGGCGCCACCGACCCATCGGTCCGCGACGTGGGGGCGCTCCTCTACCGCCGCCTGCTTCGCCTCGATGACCGCGCCCTGCCGGTTGCCGACCTGGCCACCGGGTTCAGCGCCAGCCAGGACGGCCTCACCTACCGCCTCCCGCTGCAGGCGGGGCTGCGCTGGTCCGACGGCCGCCCGCTGACCGCAGCCGACGTCGTCGCCACCGTCCAGTGGGTGCAGTCGCCCGGTTTCGGCGATCCCACCACGGCCGCCCCCTGGCGGGACGTGCACGCGCGCGCCGAGGGCGGCGTGGTGGCCTTCGACCTGGCCGGCCCGCGCGCCTCCTTTCCGGCGCTGCTCACCCAGCTGCCCATCCTGCCGGTGGGCTCGCTGAGCTCCGCGGCGGTGCGCGCACTCGCCGGCACCGCCGCCCTGCCCATGCCGAGCTCGGGCGCCTACCGCGTGACCGGCGCCGGCCCCGGCCGTATCAGCCTGGGACCCAATCCGAACGCGGCCGTGGCCCCGCGTCTCAAACAGGTCGAGATCGACCTCTTCAGGACGTTCGCCGACGCTTCGGCGGCCTTCAGTGCGGGAACCGTCGAGGGGGTCCTCGCCGGCGACCCGGTGCAGCGCGCGGAGCTGCTCGCGGCCGGTGGGACGGCCCACGACATGGCCAGCTTCCGCTTCGTCGACCTGCTCTTCAACGAGCGCACCGCAATCCTCGCCGACCCGCTGGTGCGCCAGGCGATCGCCGCCACCGTCGACCGAGCGGCGCTGGTCGCCGGACCTCTGCGCGGCATGGGCGTCGCCCAGGCCGGGGCCATCCCGGCCGGGGTGGCCTGGGCCGCGCCCAAGCAGCCGGTTTCACGGGGCGATCCACGGGCCGGCGCCAGCCTGCTGAGCGGGGCCGGCTGGGCCGCTGGACCCGGTGGGGTCCGGGTGCGCGGCGCGGTGCCCCTGCAGCTCCGGCTGGCCGTCGCCGACGTCATCCCCCTGCCCGACGTGGCCCACGGCGTCGCCACCCAGCTCGCCGCCGCCGGCATCTCGGTCCAGGTGACCACCATGCCCACCGCCTCCCTCCGCCAGCTCCTTGTGGGCGGAGGTGGCTACGACCTGGCGGTCGCCGATTGGGAGACCGGGCCGGACCCCGACGTGAGCTCCTTCTGGCGGTCCACGGCGGTGCCGCCCGCGGGGTTCAACGTGTCCGGCGGACCGGTCGACCCCTTCCTCGACCAGGCGCTCGACCGGCTGGCCACCCTCTCCGACGGGGCCGCGCGTGTGGCCGCGGCCACGGCGGTGTCGTCGCAGCTCGCCGACGACCTGCCCGCCGTGTTCCTGGAGACACCGGAGGTGTCGCTGGTGGTTCGTCCCGGTCTCTCCGTCACCGTTCCACCAGTGGGGTCGAGCGCCGCGCGCTTCGACGACATCACCAGCTGGCATCGAGGCTGAGCGGGGTCCCTGCTAGGATCGGTGGCCGCCGTCGCTCGCCGGGGTGGTGGAACTGGTAGACACGCAGCGTTCAGGGCGCTGTGCTCGTAAGGGCGTAAGGGTTCGATTCCCTTTCCCGGCACTCTT
>DASZKZ010000072.1:0-27539 GCA_035552595.1 Candidatus Dormiibacterota bacterium | reverse complement strand
TGGACAGGGTGCTCAAACCCGGGGCCGTGCCAGGCAAATGTGTGGAACTCGCCTCGTTCGCCGCAGGGATCGCAGCTCGACGGCAGGCGATCGAGGAGCGTGCCGTCAAAGCTCTGTCCGGCGAAGCCCGCGTCGAGCTGGCTGGGGTCGACGCAGGTGAGAACGGCGCGCACCCCGGCGGCCACCATCTCACGAGCGAGCGCGCCGGTGTCCCGGCCCCACAGGGGAAACAGAGGAGAGATCCCCGTGCCGGCGAGACGATCCTCGCGGTAGGCACGGATGTCGGCGAGGAACAGGTCGCCGAACGCCATGTGCGCGATGTGCTCGCGGACGGCACGTTCCACCACCTCCGCCATCGCCGCCTCGTATTCGTCGTTCGAACAGGGCGACGGGATGGCGACCTTCCACACCGGCAGTCCGACCGCTGCCGCCTGCAGGTCGAGCAACCGCTCGCGCACCGCGTGCATGGCGACACGCCCTGCATCCGCATTCAGAGTCGTGACCAGGCCGACCACATCTAGCTCATCCGCATCCCGCAGCACTGAGAGCGCATAGGCGCTGTCCTTGCCACTGCTCCAGGACAGCAGCGCGCGGGGCCGGCCGCTCACGGCTGCCACCCTGGAGGCGATGGGCGCCGCTGCGCTCGTACCACCTGAACCACGAGCAGGATCAGGAGGCCGGCGCCGAGGATCGACGCGGCCCACGCTCCGGTGCTCAGGAGAGGCGGCGGAGCGGGCGGAGTCGTGCTGCGGCTGGTGGCGATGCCGGCGCGAGCCGATGCATTCGTCGTCGGTACGCTGCCGCTGGAGTTGCTGGCCGAGGGCTGAACAGATGACGGTGACGGAACCGGGATGGCCGTCGACGGCGAGGGCATGGCCTGGCTCACTGTGGATCGAGGTACGGCGGTGGATGTGCCTCTCGGGATCGGCGTCGGCGTTCTGACAGGTGCGGGAGTGGGTGAGCTCGGAAGCGGACAGACGCCGGCAGGCGACGGCGGAACGGCGGACGAGCTCTGGCTCTCGTAGCGGAAGCCCTCGGCATCGCCGTCGCGGAATGTCTGCGACGAGATGCCGAGGCTGGACACCTGCCAGGATGCGCCCGCGCGGCTGACGAACATGGCCCAGTAGGGGCTGCTCGCCGTCCAGCAGCCGGAGGGGTACGACGACGGCTCGCCGTCGATCTGGCAGACCGCCTTTCCGGTGGACCCGTAGTCCGCAGTCGCGTACTGAACCCCGCTGCTCGCCAGCAACTGGTCGCCGGTGATGGAATCAGCGGTGAACGACACGCACACCTTGATGACCGCTCCGTTGCTGTGCTCGACGACCAAGGCGGCGTGATGCACCGTCGCCGCCTGCGCGCAGCTGGAGACGGCCGGTCCCACCCTCGCCGCCGTGCCGATCACCGTGAACGAGGCAAGCACCGGCACGACCGCGAGGATGCGGAGCACGTGGCCTCGGAGCGGCGGACGACCGCGCGTCATCATGGAACGGACGAAGCTCGCCTCCCCAGCCGGGCGGCGGCCAGCGCCAGCGACCCCAGCCCGATCAGCACCAGGGCCAGCGCCGGTCCCTGGGCACCCCCTGCCGACGCCCCGGTCGACGGAACCGCCACCGCCGCGGACCCCTGGGCGCCGGTTGTGGCTGTGGGCGACGGTGATGGCGTCGCCGTGACCGCCGGGGGTGGAGAGGTACCAGCTGCGACAGTGGTCGCGGCACCGTACGGCTTGAGCGCCAGAGCCTGGGGGATGGCGCTGGTGGTGAAGGCGTCGGGGCCGCTGTTCCCGGGGAACACGTAGCCGCCGCTGCCCTGAGGATCGGCGAAGGACTCCATGTCCTTGATGGCGTTGCCGCCTCCCGCGGTGGTCCATGCGACCCCGGTGGGGTCCTGGCCGATCGCTATCAGCGCCTGGATGACGCCGGCGTCACTGTCCGGATCGCTGGGACCGGCCGTGAAGCCGAAGCCGCCGTTGGTCTGCTGGATGGAATGGAGGTAGGTCTCGGCGGCGCTGTCGGGGGCGCTCACCCCGGCAGCGCCCAGCGCCTCCAGGATGATGGCGGTGTCGTTGCTGTCACTCGACGTGTCCCCGCACGACGTGGGAGGTGTGACGGTACTGTCGTCGATGGCGTACCCGAAACCGCCATCGGTTCGCTGCGCGCAGCTGAGCCACGCCGTGGCGTTGGCCGGCAGCGCGTGCCCGGCGGCGACGTCGGCGAGCACCGCCAGCGATTGCGAGAACGCGTTGGCGGTCTCCACCGTAGCGCTGGCGTTGTGGAAGGCGCCATTGGCCGCCAGGTATCCCCCCGCGCTCGTCAGGGTGTTGAGCTTGCTCAGCAGCGCGGTGGCGTCGATCGCGGCCGGCTTGCCCGCGGCCACCCAGGCGAGGATGTACTTGGCCGCGCCACCCGCGGTGGTGATGGTCGACGCGTGGGAGCTCAGGTAGTCGTACGCCGACGTACCCGAAGAGGAGCTCTTCAGCGTGGCGGGGTCGTAGCCGTTGTCGGCATCGCTGATGATCGTGTCCTCGGTGGCGCCCATCGCTCCCGCGACGCTGCCGTCGGTGCCCACCTGCGTGGAGAGATAGCGCAGCGCCGCGTCGGCCTGCGAGGTCTGCGGTGTCGCCGCCGAGGCCACCAGGCCGCCGGCTCCGAGGATGAGGCCACAGGCGGTCAGAGTCGCGCCGACCGCTGTCATCTGGCGTCGCATCGAGGATTCTCCTCACGGCGCGGAAAACCCGCGACGATGAGGCCCTCGCCGCGTGAGGGACCCACCTCCCGTTTCGCGCGGGCTCAGAGTGGTTCCGCCCCGACGGAGGTCTCCTGGCTCACGGATCAGTGCAGCTCGGCCGTCTTCCCAGGGCGTGCGCCCCAGTGACCGGTGGCCGGCTGCTCCCCGTTGACAGTTGCGCGACAGCTCCGGATTCTCACCGGATTCCCTGTCGCCGGAGCGCGGTCCGGGAAGTGTGGCACACGGCCGTCAGCGCCCGTGGGACGCACCTGGTCCCGGGCGCGCGTCGGTCAGGCGGCGCGCTCGACCCGGGTTGCCCAGTAGCGCAGTGTCGCCGCCTGCTCAGCACGCTGTGCCTGCGCCAGCCAGGTGCGCCATTCCACCTGATGATCCGACGGCGGGGTGAAGAGGGCGACCCACTTCCACTCCGGAGGGAGCTCAGCGGCGTGACGGGTGAGGGGAGTGACCGGTTCCATGATCCATTGTCCTGTGAATGCCAGATCGGCACGTGCTCATGGTCCCGCGCCGCGGCGCTTTCAAAACCACAGCGCAGTGGCACCGGATGTGAGCGCCGGACCGTGGCGGCCGGGTTCGGACTCAACGCCTGCGGGTAAACTGATCGCGATGTCACGCATCATCTCGGGTCCCGTTGCGGTCATCAGCATGCACGCGTCGCCGCTGGCGGCCCTCGGTCGCGGAGAGAACGGGGGCGGCAACCTCGCCGTCCGCCGGCTGTGCGAGGGGCTGGCCGAGGCCGGCATCCCCACCGACGTGTTCATCAGGCGCGACGACGCCACCGCTCCGGCCGAGGAGATGATCGCGCCCATGAGCCGGCTGGTCCGGCTCCCGGTCGGGCCTCCGCGAGCGGTGCCCAAGAAGGATCTTGTCGCGTACGTCGACGCCTTCAGCCGAGCGGTGGCTGCCCATGCCACCAGCGAGGGCCGCCGCTACGTGGTGGTCCATGGTCACTACTGGCTCGGTGGCCTGGTGGCGCAGCAGCTGCGCGAAGTGTGGAGCATCCCCTGGGTGCAGTCCTTTCATACGCTGGCTCGCGCCAAGGCACGGGTCGGGCTGCCGCTGGATGAGCGACGCTCCGCCGCCGAGGCTCGGCTGGTCGCCGCCGCGGACAGGCTGGTCAGCGGCAGCGTGGCCGAGGCCAGGGACCTGATGCGGCTCTACGGAGCGTCGCGGACCCGCATCTGCGTGGCCCAGCCGGGCGTCGACCTGCGCGTGCTCCACCCCCGGGACACCCGGGCGCTCCGTGACGAGCTGGCCCTGGACTCGCATCGCGTCCTCCTGTTCGCGGGCCGGCTGGAACCGCTCAAGGGGGCGGAAACGCTCCTGGGCGCGGTGGCGCAGCTCTGCGAGGAGGAGCGATTCGACGACGTCATCACCCTGGTCATCGGCGAGGACAGTGGGGACGGCTCCGACGCCGGCGGAGAGCGGCGCCGCTTGGAGGCGGTGGCCGGTGGCCACGGATTGCAGGCGCGGGTGCGCTTCCTCGGCGCCATCGAGCACGAGAACCTGGCCGACTACTACGCGCTCGCCGACGTCTGCGTGGTGCCGTCGCGAACCGAGACGTTCGGGCTCGTCGCCCTCGAGGCCCAGGCCCTCGGCACCCCCGTGGTCGCCAGCGCCGTGGGCGGTCTGACCGAGATCATCGCCGACGGGGAGACAGGCATCCTCGTCGCCGAGCGCGATCCGCAGGCGTTCGCCGAGGCGATCGCCTCACTCCTCGACGACTCCCCCCTCCGCGCGCGGATGGGCGAGGCGGCGAGGCTGCGTGCCGCGACCTTCACCTGGGCACGGGCGGTGGAGCGGATGGCGGCGATCTACGGCCGTGTCACCCGCCCCGAGATCACCACCGCCACGCCCTGCGGGTACAGCGACAACGAGATCATGGCCATCGCCGGCTGACCGCCTCGTCGGCCGATGCCCGCGTCCGGGGTGATCCGCCGTTCGGTGGCACAGCCGGAGAGGCGACGTAGTATTCGCCGCGTGACCTGTTCTCACTGCGGCGCCGAGGTGCCCGACGGCGAGTTCTGCACGCGCTGCGGCGCGCACCGGGTGCGCGGACGGCTGCGCCTCCAGCACTACGCGCTGCGCCCCGGCGAGCAGGTGGCCACGCCCACCGTGATCTCCACCCTCCTCCCGCGCCTCGCCCACGAGCGGGTCCACGCCTTCCGCTGGGCGCTGATCGGCGGGGTCGCGGTGGTCGCCGTGCTCGCCGCCACCGGGCTCGTCATCCCCGCCATCTGGGTGGCGGCGCTGGTGGTGCCGGCGCTCTACATCTCCTACCTGCGTGAGGCCGACGTCTTCGCCGATGCTCCGCTGCCCGTGCTCTTCGGGACCATCGGCGCCGGCGCTGTCATCGGGGCGGCCGTGACCGCGGTGGCCGACGCTCTCGGCAAGGGCCTGGGGGCAGGAGGGGTGATCCTCCTCGCCGTCGGGGTGGCCATCGTCGCTGAGCTGCTCAAGCCGGTGGTGCCACTGCTGGTGCTCCGCCCTCGCTTCCCCAACACCCTGGACGGCCTGGTCTTCGGCGTCGCCGCCGGCGCCGGCTACGCGCTGGCTCAGACGCTCGTCAACCTCACCGGCGCGCTCGGCGGGGTGGGCCTCCGGGTCGACCCGGCCAACTGGGCGTTCACGCTCTTCAGCGCCGCACTGCTCATCCCGCTCTTGCACGGATCGTGCACCGGGCTGGTGGCGGCGGCGCTCTGGCGCCCCAGGGGAGGTCATGCGGCCGCCTTGCGCACGGCGGGGCTGCCGCTGGCCGTGATCGCCGACATCTGCTTCGCGGGTGGCAGCGAGGTGCTCGACGACGCCGGGCTCAGCCCGCTCTTCGTGCTCCTCTGGCAGGCGGTGGTGGTGGCGGCGGTGCTCGTCGCCGTGCGCATCCTCATCCATGCTGCCGTGCTCGACGAGGGCACCTCGCTGGGATTGCGTCAGGTCCGCTGCCACCACTGCGGCCGCCGCCTCGAGGCGGCGACGTTCTGCCCCCATTGCGGGGCGCTGCTCGCCGAGGCGAAGCCCCCTCAGGCGGCGTTCAGCGGCTGACGCCGGCCGCGTCCGCGACCGGGTCGCTCGCGGGGCTGCCGAGAGCGTCGCGGACGCGCTCGAGGGCGACGCGCAGCGACGCGGCCTCGGTGTCGTCGAGGTGGCGCCCGAAGTGATCCTGGACGCCCCGGAGGTGGAGCGCCGCGGCCCGTCGAAAGACCGTCCGTCCTTCTGTGGTGAGCACCGCGAAGGCTCCCCGGCGGTCCGACGGGCAGCGCTCCGTGCAGAGCAGGCCGTGCCCCTGGAGGCGCTCGACCAGGCGGCTGACGCCACTCTTGGTCATGCGCGCATGGGAGGTGAGCTGGTTGAAGCGCAGCCGGTGACCGGGCGCGGCGCTGAGGCGATAGAGCACCTCGTACTCGGCGAGGCTGAGGCCATGACTTCGCTGCAGCTCCGCCTCGAGGCGCCCGGTGAGCCTGCTGTGGGCGTCGAGAAGCGCCATCCAGGCGGCGGTCCGGCACGCGTCCGGTCGGTCGGTCTTCACCAGTGGGTTCCTGAGGTCGCGGAGGCCGGTTGCCCGCCGCGAGGCCATGATACCGAATCAAGTAGTTGACAGCGCAACTACTCACGGGGTAGGGTGAGCGAGCAGGAAGAGCGACAGCACTCGCGTCGCAGCAGGAGGCAGCCATGACCGACACGACCGTCCAGACCAGCCTACGGAGCGGTGAATGGGATCTCGATGCTGTCCACAGCAGCCTCGAGTTCGTCGCCCGCTACCTCATGGCCACCAAGGTCCGGGGCCGCTTCAATGAGTGGACAGCGACGCTCACCACCGGGGAGCGCCCCGGCGACGCCCACGTCGAGGCCACCATCCAGGCGGCCACCATCACGACCTACAACGAGACCCGCGACAACCACATGCGCTCGGCCGACTTCTTCGAGGTCGACAAGCACCCCGCACTCGAGTTCCGCAGCACCTCCATCGGCGACCTCGACGACCAGAACCGCTTTCAGATCGTCGGCGACCTGACCGCGCGCGGCGTCACCAAGCCGGTGACCCTCGACGCGGAGTTCGTGGGCACCATGACCGATCCGTACGGCCGCACCAAGGCCACCTTCAGCGCCACCACCGAGCTGAAGCGTGACGACTGGGGGGTGAGTTGGAACCAGGCCCTGGTCAACGGCGGCGTCCTGGTCAGCAAGACGATCAAGGTGGAGATCGAGGTCCAGTTCGTCCTTCGCGAGGAGAAGCCCGACCAGCAGTAAGCGCCTCCGATTGGGCCCTGCGCTGCGCCCCTCGGAGGGGTACGCGCGGGGCACAATCACGCCCATGGGCATCCGTGACCTGATGCGACCGCTCCAGGCTTGGGAGTTGCTCGACCCCGCGAGCGAGTGGCTGAGCGCGAAGGTCAACCAGGTGGTCGGCGGCGGCCCTCTCAAGAGCCTGCTCAGCGGCACCTGGCTGGGCCATCCGCTCCACCCCGTCTTCACCGATCTGCCCATCGGTGCCCTGACCGCGGTCACGGTCATCGACCTCCTCGGCGGGGAGGAGAGCGCCGGTGCCAGCAATGGGCTGACCATCCTGGGGCTGCTTGCGGTGGCCCCCACGGCGGCCACCGGGCTGTCTGACTGGTCGGACACCGTCGGACCCGAACGGCGCCTGGGCATGATCCACGCCCTGGCCAATGTGGGAGCGTCGACCCTGTACCTCGCCGCCCTGCTGAGCAGGAGCGGTGGCAACCGCACCGGGGCGCGGCTCTTCAGCGCCGCCGGCCTGGGGGTGCTCGGGGCGAGCGGGTACATCGGCGGCCACCTGGTGTTCGCTCGCGGCATCGGCGTCGACCACACGGTGTTCGACGAGGCGCCGGCTGACTGGACGAGGGTGGCTCGTGCGGACGACGTCCCCACCGACACCCCGCTGCTGGCCCACGCCGGCGCGTACGGGTTGCTCCTCCACAGCCATGCCGGCACCGTCCTCGCCGTCGCCGCACGGTGCAGCCACGCGGCCGGTCCGCTGGACGAGGGCGAGGTGGACGCGGAGCTGTGTGTCACGTGCCCCTGGCACGGCAGCCGGTTCCGGCTCACCGATGGCGCCGTGGTCGGCGGCCCGGCCACCTCCCCGCAACCGTCCTTCGAGGTCCGGATCCGCGACGGCAACGTCGAGGTGCGGGCCCGCCCGCGCTGAGGCCGTCTTGGGCGTTTCGCACAGGGTCGTGGACGCCGTACACTCAGCCGACCACGACAGCGCGCAGGGGTGTCGGCCGGGTCACAGAAGCCGCGAGGGTAACGAGCACGCCATGACCGACGAACCTGCCGAGGAGGCGGCGGAGAAAGCCGCCGATGAAGACCGCTTGCTCGAGGGGGAGAATCCCGAGACTCCCTATCTCGAGGACGCCACCCATTGGGTGACCGTCTACAGCGAGCTGCTTGGCGTCAAGCGCGACCTCGTCGGTGTTTCCGAGGCCAGGCTGCCCGAGCTCTCATCCGAGGCTCGCCATGAGGTGGCGGCGACTGACCTCGTGGTCCTCGACGAGGAGATGAAGCGATTCTCGCGGCGGCTCGCCTACTGGCGTGAGCGGTGCCTGGAGCTGGGGGGCTCGTCCCCGAGCTGAGGCGGGCTCGCCCATCAGCGGTCGAAGATCGGCGCCATGATCCGCCGCAACGCCGAGCGAGGCACCAGGCGAGGCCCCTGGGCGAGGATGAGGTTGTGCGCGCCGGGCACGCAGATCGCGTGACCGCGGTCGAGGGCGTGCAGGGCGCTGCTCACCACCGACCGGGCGCTCATGGTCATGGCCTTGTCGAAGAGCGCCTCCGCCTCGGCCACCTCGGCGAACTCGGTGCGCGTGGGTCCCGGGCAGAGGGCCAGGGCACGGACCCCGGTGCCGTGCAGCTCCTGGGCGAGGGCCTCTGTGAAATGGAGCACGAATGCCTTGGTGGCAGCGTAGGTCGCCATGTATGGGATCGGTTGGTAGGCGGCGGTGCTGGCCAGGTTGACGATCGCGCCCGCGCCCGCGGCCACGTTGCCCTGGACGGCCGCGACGGTGAGCGCGTGGAGAGCGACAACGTTCAGCTCCACCTCGGCCATCTCGCGCTCGGGGTCGAGATCGGCAAGGTGGCCGCGGCTGCCGAAGCCCGCGTTGTTGACCAGCAGCCAGAGCCCCTTGGCCCGCAGCATCGTCACCAGCGGGCGGCGCCCGGCCGCGGTGCCGAGATCGGCCGGATGCACGGTCACCTTGACCGCCTGGTCGTGTCGCAGCGTCTTGGCGAGGCTCTGAAGGCGGTCGGAGCGGCGTGCCACCAGGGTCAGATCGTGTCCGCGGCCGGCCAGCTGCCGGGCGAACTCCTCGCCGATGCCGCTCGACGCACCGGTCACCAGCGCAGGGACAGAGGGTGGGACCGGACCGCTCATGTCATCTCCTTGCGGGCCTCGCGGAAACGCTCGGCACAAGCCTACGAGGTGCGTACTGCGCCGTCGCGACCCGACGGGAGGCGCGGCGAGGCGGCTTTGTTAGGATCACGCCAGATGCTCTCGGACTTTGCGCCGATCCTCGTCTTCCTTGCCGTCTGCGTCGCATTCGGCGCCGGCGTGCAGGCCCTGAGCTCATGGCTGGGGCCGCGCCGGTCCAATCCCGCCAAGGATCTCCCGTACGAGTGCGGCATCGTTCCCGTGGAGACCGCGCGCCGCCGCTTCTCGGTGAGCTTCTACGTCACCGCGATGCTGTTCATCATCTTCGACGTCGAGTCCATCTTTCTGCTTCCCTGGGCGACGATCGTGCGCCAGCTGAAGATCTTCGGCATCGTGGAGATGGGCATCTTCATCGCCACGCTGCTGATCGGACTCGTCTACATCTGGCGCAAGGGGGCGCTGCGATGGGATTGAGCTTCGACGGCGTCACCGGCGTGCCCCTCCTGCGGGCGCAGGGCGACGCCGGGGCGCTGCCGCTGCCCCGCGTCGGCGACCTCGAGCGCACCGCCGCCAAGGCCGGCGCCATCACCACCAGCATCGAGAAGGTCATCCAGTGGGGTCGGTACAGCTCGTTGTGGCCCGCGCTCTTCGGCCTCGCCTGCTGCGCCATCGAGATGATGGCCACGGGGGCGGCACGGTATGACATGTCGCGTTTCGGATGCGAGGTGTTCCGGGCCTCACCACGCCAGGCGGACCTGATGATCGTCGCCGGTCGCGTCTCTCAGAAGATGGGCCCGGTGCTCCGGCAGATCTACGACCAGATGCCCGAGCCCAAATGGGTGATCAGCATGGGCGCCTGCGCCTCGAGCGGCGGCATGTTCAACAACTACGCGATCATCCAGGGCGTCGACAAGGTGGTGCCGGTGGACATCTATCTGCCCGGCTGCCCGCCCCGTCCGGAGGGCCTTCTCGACGCAGTTCTCAAGCTCCAGACGAAGATCGCCGCCGAGCGGCCCAGCTCGCTTCGGGGATAGAGCCGTGGCACGTCCGGCGCGGGGACGCCGCGCTGCCGACCTGCTTGCCAGAGAGCTCCCCGACGCGGTGGTTCGCACCGAGGAGCACGTGGGTGAGGTCACCGTGTACGTGCACGTCGAGCACCTCCTCGGCGCGCTGCTGCTGCTCCGTGACCACGGCGATGGGATGTACCGCCTGCCGCTCTTCGTGACCGCCGTGGACTGGCCCGACCGCGAGCCCGCGGCGCCGCGCTTCGACATCGTCTACCAGCTGCGCTCGCTGCAGCACAACGACGAGTGCCGCCTCGTCGTGCAGGTGCCCGAGGATGCGCCCCGCGTCCCCAGCGCCGAGCGGGTGTTTGCCGGCATGGACTGGCACGAGCGCGAGACCTTCGACCTCTTCGGCATCGAGTTCGACGGCCATCACGACCTCCACCGCATCCTCCTGCCCGAGGATTGGGTCGGTCATCCGCTGCGCAAGGATTACGTCAGCTTCGGTGAGCCTGTCGCCTTCACCCACAACCTGGAGTGGGCCCTGCCCGCCGCGGAACGGCCCCGCGACATGCCCGGGGAGTCGCGCTGATGGCGGTGCTGCCGCCACCCGGTGGGCCGGGGCTGCCCACCCGCGACCCGCAGTCCGACGCTTTCGACCGCGGCCGCGTCCTGCTCGGCGTCGACCCCGGCAACGATGCCATCGACATGGTCCAGCTCGACGATCAGACGATGGAGCTGAACATGGGCCCGCAGCACCCCAGCACGCACGGGGTGCTGCGCCTGGTGCTCGAGCTCGACGGTGAGGTGGTGCGCGAATGCCGCCCCGACATCGGCTTTCTGCACACCGGCTTCGAGAAGTCATTCGAGTCCCACACCTGGCAGCAGTGCATCCCCTTCACGGACCGCATGGACTACCTGGCCCCACTGTTCAACAACCTCGGGTTCTCGCTGGCAGCCGAGCGGCTGCTCGGCATCGAGGTGCCGCTGCGCGCCCAGTACCTGCGCGTCATCATGTGCGAGCTGACCCGCGTGGCCAGCCACTTCCTCTGGTACGGCACCAGCGCGCTCGACCTCGGTGCCACCACCCCGTTCGTGTACGCGTGGCGAGAGCGCGAGAAGCTGCTCGATATCAACGAGCTGGTCAGCGGCGTGCGCATGCACACCTCGTTCATCCGCGTCGGCGGCCTCCTCGCCGACGTGCCGGACGAGTTCTACGCCCTCGTCAACGAGGTGGTGCGCACCTTCCCGGCGTTCATCGATCAGTACGAGCTGCTGATCACCAAGAATCCCATCTGGCTGGAGCGCACCCGCGGACTCGGTGTGCTGACCCCCGACGACGCGCTCGCCTACGGCGCCACCGGCCCCACCCTGCGCGGCAGCGGGGTCGCCTACGACCTGCGCAAGGCGCAGCCCTACAGCGCCTACGACCACTTCGACTTCGACATTCCCATCGGCAGCCACGGCGACGTCTACGACCGCTACCTGGTGCGCATGCGCGAGGCCCGCGAGTCGCTGAAGATCATCGGCCAGGCGATGGACAACCTCCCGGGTGGCCCGGTGAACACCTCGGACCGCAAGGTGGCCCTGCCTCCCCGCAACGAGATCAACACCTCGATGGAATCGCTCATCCACCACTTCAAGCTGGTGACCGAGGGGTTCCACGTGCCCCACGGCCAGGTCTATCAGGCCATCGAATCCCCGCGCGGAGAGCTGGGCTTCTACATCGTCAGCACCGGCAGCAACCGCCCCTACCGCTGCAAGGTCCGCGCCCCCTCGTTCAGCAACCTCTCGGCGCTGCCCCACATGGTCCGCGACGAGCTCATCGCCGATGTGGTCGCGGTCATCGGGTCGATCGACATCGTGCTGGGGGACGTGGACCGATGAGGGTCTCCCGTTGTCGGGGCGGGGCGGCGGCGAGGGGACACCAGCGCCGTCTGCTCAGAGGCTTCGCAGCCGTTGGCGTCGCTGCGAACTCCCCACCGGGGAGTTCTCCGCTCCTTCGGCTGCTGCAGAATTCGCTGTCGCCGCTGGTGTCCCCTCGCCTCCGCCCGCCCACCCCAGGACGAGCCGTCTCATCCTGGTCTGGCGTGGTTGCGGGGCCGCTCGACCGCACACGGGTCCGTCTGCGTACGCGGGTGCCGTCCGCTGGTCAGGACCCGGCGGCTTCAGCGTACCTCCCCGCCGTGGCCCTCAGCGGTCGACGGAGGAGATTGGCTCCGGCACGCCTCCGCAGCGCAAGCTCTGCAGGCGCCCGAGGCCGCGAGGGACGCGCCGGTGGCGCGTTCATCGGGGCCGCCACTGGCGCCGAAGCCTGTCTGCAGCGCAAGGAGATGTGTCTTCCCCCGCGCCAGGTTCATGCGGCAGCGGACTCAGGGCCGTGCTAGCGGAGGCAACGCGCCGTGAGATCACAGCGCTGCGCGACCGCTATCCGCATCCGCGCAGCGCCATCCTTCCCTGCCTGTGGGCGGTGCAGAACGAGCAGGGGTTTCTGTCCACCGAGGGCATGGCCGAGGTGGCCGAGATCCTCAACCTGGCGCCCAGCGAGGTGCAGGCGGTGAGCACGTTCTACTCCATGTACTTCGACCACCCGGCCGGCGAGCATCACGTCCTCATCTGCGTCAACGTCAGCTGCGCTCTGCGTGGGTCTGACGAGATCGTCAGCCACGTCGAGCAGCGGCTGGCGTGTCCCTCCGGGGGGACGACCGCGGACGGGAAGTTCACCTGGGAGAGCACCGTCGAGTGCCTGGGTGCCTGCGGCGGGGCTCCCGCCATGCAGGTCGACCACCACTTCCACGAGGACCTCACCGCCGAGCGCGTCGACGCCATCCTCGAGCGCGTCCGCTCCCAGCCGGGTCCCCACGCCGCTGCCGGATCCTCGGCGGGCGCGCCCGCCAGCGGGCCCCACCCGCCCAGCGCGGAGACGCCTCCCGTGGCCACCGCCGAGGGGCCGCCCGCGGACGACGGGCTGGGCGCCGAGCCACCGGCCGGCAGCCCTCCGATCGCCGAGCACACCGAGATGCCGGGGTCGCGAACCACGCCCACGGCCAATCCGCGTGGCAGCCGGAGCCGGCCTCGACGACGGCCGCGTCCCAACGCGGACGATCTGTAGGATCGCCCGGTCATGGCCGAACACAAGCTGCTCACCAAGGACTTCGGGACCGAGGGAGTGCAGACCCTCGCCGTCTACGAGCGTCTCGGTGGCTACCAGGCTTTGCGCGAGGCCTTCCGTCGCTTCACGCCGGAGACGCTGACCGCCGAGGTCAAGGCCAGCGGGCTGCGCGGCCGCGGCGGGGCCGGGTTCCCCACCGGGACCAAGTGGGGATTTCTCCCCAAGGACATCTTCCCCCGCTACCTCTGCTGCAACGCCGACGAGTCCGAGCCGGGGTGCTTCAAGGATCGCGCCCTCATCGACGAGAACCCTCACCAGCTCATCGAGGGGCTTCTCATCGCGGCGTATGCCCTCCAGGTCAACGTCGCCTTCATCTACATCCGCGGTGAGTACCTCGACCAGCGCCTGCTCCTGGAGCGCTGTGTCGCCGAGGCCCAGGCCGCGGGCCACATCGGCAACGACATCCACGGCAGCGGCTTCAACTGCGACGTCATCGTGCACGGCGGCGCCGGGGCCTACATCTGCGGCGAGGAGACGGCGCTCATCGAGTCCCTGGAGGGCCGTCGCGGCGAGCCGCGGCTGAAGCCGCCGTTTCCGGCGCTCAAAGGGCTCTATGGCAAGCCCACGGTGGTCAACAACGTGGAGACGCTGTCCAACCTGCCCCACATCGTCCAGCGCGGTGGGGCCTGGTTCAAGTCACTGGGGACGGAGAAGAGCGCGGGGACGCGACTCTTCTGCTGCAGCGGGCACATCAACCGGCCTGGAACCTACGAGATGGCCATGGGCACGCCGATCCGCGAGCTCCTCGAGGAGGAGTGCGGAGGGATGTGGAAGGACCGCTCCATCAAGGCGTTCCAGCCCGGTGGCGGGTCGATGCAGGTGCTCCTGCCCGAGCACCTCGACCTGCCCCTCGACATGGATGCGGTGGCGCAGGCGGGCTCGTCGCTGGGGGCCGGCGCGATGGTGTTCATGGACGAGACCACGTGCCTGGTCAATGTGTCGATGCGGTTGGTCGACTTCTATCACCACGAGTCCTGCGGCAAGTGCGCGCCCTGCCGGGAGGGGACCTACTTCGAGTCCGACCTGATGCACCGTCTCGAGGCCGGGCAGTGCACTCCCGAGGAGCTGGGCACGCTGGCCGACATCTGCGACAACATGAACGGCAAGTGCTTCTGCCCGCTCGGTGACACCGCCACCTGGTTCGTGATGTCGGCATACCAGGCGTTCCGCGACGAGTTCGAGGCGCACTGCGGAGCCGGCTCCTGTCCAGTGCGGGGCGCGCGGGCGCAGCTGGTGACGGCGTAGATGGCCGCCGACACGTCGCCACCCCAGCAGCCCGACGACGGGCTGGTGGGCATCTCCATGGACGGCCGCACTGCGCGCTTTCCCAAGGGCACGCTGCTCACCGATGCCGCAACCGAGATGGGCGTCCACATCCCCATCTACTGCTCGCATCCCAAGATGGACCCGGTGGCGGTGTGCCGCATGTGCCTGGTGCACGTCGAGAAGATGCCCAAGCTGCAGCCCGCCTGCGCCACCTACGTCGCCGACGGGATGGTGGTGGACACCCAGCGCGCGGACGTGGCCAAGACCCGTGAGGGCGTGCTCGAGTTCCTCCTCCTCAACCATCCGCTCGACTGCCCGGTCTGCGACCGCGGCGGCGAATGCGATCTCCAGGACTTCGCCTTCCGCTACGGGCCACCCGCCTCACGTTTCCCCATCACCGAGAAGGTGCACTTCAACAAGGCGGTGGTGCTGAGCGACCGCATCGAGCTCGACCAGGAGCGCTGCATCCTCTGCTGGCGATGCACCCGCTATTACGACGAGATCACCGGCGAGAAGGAGCTGGTGCTCCAGGAACGAGGCGTGCACACCCTCATCAACACCTTTGATGGCGGGCCTCTGCGGTCCGACTTTCAGGGCAACCTTCCCGAGATCTGCCCGGTGGGGGCGCTCACCCATCGCCAGTACCGCTTCAAGGCGCGGCCGTGGGACCTGCAGCGCACCAGGAGTGTCTGCCCGGAGTGCTCGTACGGCTGCAACATCAACGTCGACACCCGCGATTTCGAGGTGCGCCGCTTCGCGTCCCGCGACAATCCCCTGGTCGACGACATGTGGCTCTGCGATCGCGGCCGCTACAGCGCCGAGGGCTGGAACGCGGTCGACCGCATCCGCCGCCCAGCGGTGCGCAGCAACGGCCGCGTCCGCGATGTCTCCATCAGCGAGGCCATCGCCGCCTCCGCTCGTGCGCTTCGCGAGGTGCGCGCCTTCAGCGGGGGCGCGTCGATCGCCTTCATCGGATCGGCCCAGAACACCAACGAGGAGCTCTGGCTGCTCCAGCGCCTCGCGCGCGAGGTTCTCGAAACGCCGCACATCGATCACCAGCTGGAGTCCTTCGCGGGCATCAGCCCGGACGAGCACGCGCTGGGCATCGCCGAGATCGAGGAGTGCGCGGCGGTGGTGGTGCTCGGCGACGGCCCGGAGAAGCAGGCGCCCGTGCTGACCCTGCGCCTCCACAAGGCGGCGACCAAGAGGGGAGTCTCGGTGCGGCGCGTCGGCCACGACGCCGGCCTCAGCGACATCGGGGAGCTGCCCGAGCACGGGGTGGTCGGCGTCATCGCCGACGAGGTCCATCGCGACCAGGCGGCACGGTTGTGTGCCCAGCTGGCCGGGGCCCATGAGGTACGCCGGCTGACGATCACGCGCGGCGTCAACGGACGCGGGGCCAAGGACGTGGGGGCTCTGCCCAACAGCGGGCCGGGCTACACCGCGGCCGGCACCGGGGGAAAGTCGGGCCGCGAGATCCTCGAAGCTGCCGCGGCGGGGGAGGTCAGGGCACTGGTGGTGATGGGCGGGAGCCTGTGGGCGGACCAGGCCGGCGACCTGCTGGAGCGAGCCCTGGCCGGCGTCGAGGTGCTGGTGGTCATCGACACCCGTCCCGGACCTCTGAGCCGGGCCGCCACCGTGCTCATCCCCGGCCACGCGTACTTCGAGAAGGCGGGCAGCGTGACCAATGTCGAGGGGCGGCTGCAGCGCATCCGTCCGGCGCTGCCGCCGGCAACGCAGACGCCCACCGAGACCCGCATCCTCAGCGCCCTGGCCGCGGAGCTGGGAGCGGCCGGCTGGCCCGGCGACCCGCTCCGCGTCCACCGCGAGCTGGCCGCGGCCATCCCCGCGTACGCGCTGGCGGCCAACGGCGGCCGGGCCAGCTTCGTGTCAGCGGTGACGGCATGATCGCCGGCTTCTCCGACATCTTCAGCGCGGGGCGCATCGGCGGGGATGGGGTCATCGTGATCCTGGTCAAGGCGGTGGTCGTCCTGCTTGCGCTGGCGACGGCGGCCGCCTACCTGACCTTCGCGGAACGCAAGGTGGCGGCGCGAATTCAGCTCCGCGTCGGCCCCAACCGGGTGGGCCCGCAGGGTCTTCTCCAGCCCGCCGCCGACGCCGTCAAGCTGCTCTTCAAGGAGAACGCCGCGCCCGCCGGGCGCGACAAGCTCCTCTATCTGGTGGGCCCGGCGCTCGCCGGCGGCGCCGCCATCTTCGCCTTCGCCGCCATCCCCATCAGCGGCCTCACCTGCGTGGGCGGGAGGATGGTCGGGCAGGGATGCGACGGCGGCTACGCCTTTCACTGGGACCTCATCCACGTCAACGTCAGCCTCCTCTTCGTGCTGGCGGTGACCTCGCTGGGGGTGTACTCGCTGTTCCTCGGGGGCTGGTCGGCGAACAGCAAGTACTCGCTGCTGGGCGGGCTGCGGTCGTCGGCGCAGCTGATCTCCTACGAGATGGCGGTGGCGTTCGCCCTTGTCGGAGCTGTGATCCTGGCGGGCTCGCTCGACCTCGAGAAGATCGTGCTCGCCCAGCAGGGGGTGTGGTTCGTGGTCCTCCAACCGCTCGCCTTCCTGCTCTATTTCACGGCCGCCCTGGCCGAGACCAACCGCCTCCCCTTCGACCTGCCCGAGGCGGAGACGGAACTGGTGGCGGGCTACCACACCGAGTACTCGTCGATGCGCTTCGGCTTCTACTTTCTCGGCGAGTACATCAACATGGTGATCGTCTGCTCGATCGCCACCCTGGTGTTCCTGGGCGGCTGGTTGCCGCTGCTGCCCTGGATCCATTCCGACTGGCTGGGCGGCCTCGTCGGCGTCGCCTGGTTCCTCGCCAAGGTGAGCGCGCTGCTCTTCGTGATGATGTGGTTGCGCTGGACGCTGCCCCGCTTCCGCTACGACCGGCTCATGAACCTGGGCTGGAAGGTGCTCCTCCCCTTGGGGCTGGTCAACATCGTGGTCACCGGCGCCATCGTGGCGGTGCGCGCGTCGTGAGGCGGCGCTGATGTTCCTCGAGGTCGCCAAGGGGCTCGCCTTCACGCTCAAGACGATGCTGCGCAAGCCGATCACGGTGCGCTGGCCCGAGGAGCAGAAGCCGACCGCCCCGCGCCACCGCGGCCGCCACATCCTCCACCGCTATGACAACGGCCTCGAGAAGTGCATCGGCTGCGAGCTCTGCGCGGCGGCCTGCCCGGTGGGCTGCATCTACGTCGGGCCCGCCGAGAACGACCCCGCCAACCCGGTCTCGCCCGGCGAGCGCTACGCCGAGCGCTACGAGATCAACCTGATGCGCTGCATCTACTGCGGCTACTGCGCCGAGGCCTGCCCCACCGAGGCGATCACCCTGGGGCCGCGCTACGAGCTGGCCGACTACCGCCGCGAGCGCACGGTGGTGACCAAGGCCGAGCTCCTCGAGGCGTGGCCGAAGTTCGCGCACGGCCGGGGCCCGGCCAGTGACGTGGGCGCGGGCGCGGACCAGCGGGGCCGGGAGCTGAACGCGCCGGGGGTCAGCCCGCGCGTCGCCTGGGAGCTCGGCGAGGAGCAGCGCACCGACGTTCCCCATCCGGGCGAGTTCGGGGTGCCGACCCATGTGCCCCGGGTGATCAGCCCGGAGGAGTCCGAGCCCCGATGAGCGTGATCATCTGGATCGCCGGCGTCCTGGCGGCGGTGAGCGCGCTGGGGGTGGTCTTCTCTCCGCAGCCGCTCTATTCGGCGCTCTCGCTGGTGCTGGCCATCGGGGCTCTGGCCGTGATCTTCCTGGCGCTCAACGCGCAGTTCCTGTTCGTGGTCCAGCTCATCGTCTACGCCGGCGCGGTGATGGTGCTCTTCGTCTTCATCATCGCCCTGCTCTCCCCCGGCGCCGACGAGCAGGTGCGCATCGACAGCCGCTTCGTCGTCGGGGCGGTGATGGCGATGGGCATCACCGTGGCCATGGTGGTGGCGGCGCGCAACGGGATCACCATCAACGGCAACGGGGTGTTTCGTGCTCAGCAGATCGGGCAGGCCTCCGACCCCTACCACGCCTTCTCCTTCGACCAGAGCGACCTCGGCCTGGTCAACACCGCCGGCAACGTCCAGACCGTGGGCGGCCAGCTCTTCACCACCTTCCTGCTGCCCTTCGAGATCACCTCGCTGCTGCTCCTGGTGGCGGCGGTGGGGGCGGTGTACCTCACCCGTCGGGGCCGCTCCCACACCGAACCGATCCTTCGAGAACGGGCCCAGGCCCGGCGCCCCGCACCCACGCTCGAAGAGGATCGCATCGAGGTCGAGGTGGGATGAACGCGGGCGGCAACTTCCCGTTCCTGCTCGGACTCGCCGCCTTCCTGTTCAGCGTCGGGGCACTGGGCGTGCTGATCCGCCGCAACCCCATCGTGGTGTTCATGTGCATCGAGCTGATGCTCAACGCCGTCAACATCGTGTTCGTCAGCTACGGCCGCTTCCTCAACAGTGAGGAGGGCCAGGTGTTCGCCTTCATGGTGATCGTGGTCGCGGCCGCGGAGGTGGTGGTGGGCCTGGCGCTGATCACCCAGGTGTTCCGCCTCGGTCGCGAGCTCGACGTCGACGACCTCGATGAGATGAGGGAATGAACACCTCCGCGGTGGCGGTGCTCGGAGCCCTGATCCTCCTGTTCCCGCTGGGGGGCGCGCTCGTCAATGCGCTGGCGGGCCCGCGACTTCCCCGCAGCACGGTCAACCTGGTGGGGACGCTCAGCATCCTGGCGGCGTTCGTGGTGGCCTGCCTGATGCTCGCTCAGGTCGTCGGTGCACCCGGCGGCGCCAAGTCCGCGACCGCTCACCTCTGGCAGTGGATCGACCTCGGCCGCGGCGGGTTCAGCGTCGGGGTGGACCTCACCCTCGATCCGCTCAGCGCGCTCATGGTCATGGTCATCACCGGCGTCGGGTTCCTCATCCACGTCTACTCGGTCGGGTACATGGAGCACGACAGCGGCATCGCCCGCTTCTTCAGCTACATGAACCTGTTCATCTTCTCGATGCTGCTGCTGGTCCTGGCCGGCGACCTGGTCATCCTCATCATCGGCTGGGCCCTGGTGGCCCTGAGCAGCTACCTGCTGATCGGCTTCTGGTACGAGCGGCCCAGCGCTGTGCTGGCCGCGCGCAAGGCGTTCATCACCCAGGTCATCGGTGACGTCGCCCTGGTCATCGCGGCGTTCCTGATCGTGCTCAGAGTGGGCACGCTGAGCATTCCCGGCATCTTCGCCGCCGCCGGATCCTTCCCATCGAGCGGCCTGGAGATCACCGTGATCTGCTCATTGCTGGCGGTCGGCGCCTTCGCCAAGAGCGCGCAGTTCCCGCTGCACACCTGGCTTCCCGACGCCATGGAGGGCCCCACGCCGGTGTCGGCGCTGATCCACGCGGCCACCATGGTCACCGCCGGCGTCTACCTGATCGCGCGCTTCCACCCGCTCTTCGACCGCGCCCCGGTGGCCCAGGGGATGGTGGCGTGCGTGGGCATCGGCACCGCTCTCATGGCCGGTGTGATCGCGCTCAGCCAGGTCGACATCAAGCGGGTCATCGCCTACTCGACGATGTCGCAGATCGGCCTGATGATCTTCGCCGTCGGCATCGGGGCCTACTCCGCCGCCATGTACCACTTCGCCGCTCATGCGCTCTTCAAGGCACTCCTCTTCATGGCGGCGGGCAACGTCATCCACGCGCTCCACGACGAGCAGGACATCCGTCTCATGGGAGGGGTGGCGGCGCGAATGCGGCGCACGGAGCTGTGCTTTCTCAGCGGCACGTTCGCGCTGGCCGGCATCCCCTTCTTCGTGGGCTTCTTCAGCAAGGAGGGACTGCTCGGCTTCGGGCTGACCAACGGACCGGGAGCGATCCCGTGGGTTCTCTACCTGGTCGGCCTGGGCATCAACGTGCTCACCGGGCTGTACGCCTTCCGGCTCTGGGCCACCGTGTTCCGCGGCGAGCCCCAGACGGCGCGCGTGTACGCGGCCCACGAGGCGCCCACGGTGATGCTGGGCCCGGTCGCGATCCTGGCGGTGCTCAGCGCCGGGCTGGGCCTGGTGCTGGGGGTGTGGGCGCTGCTCATCCATGACAACTTCCTCATCGGGGTGTTCGCACGCTTTCTGTCCCCGGTGTTCACCACTCCGACGTCGGGCGCGCTCGCCGTCGACCTGAGCACCTGGCAGGCGGTCGTCGCCGGCGTCGCCGGGACGGTCGCCTCCCTGGCGGGGGCGGGCCTGGCGGCGCGCCTGTGGCTGCAGCGCCGACCCGAGCCCGGGGTGGTGGTGGAGCGGCTGCCCCGCGCCCTGCCGCAGCTCTCCTACAACAGGTTCTACTTCGACGAGATCTACGACGCGCTCCTGGTGCGTCCCACCATCTCCCTGGCCCGAACTCTGCGCAAGGTGGTGGAGCCACGAGCCATGGACGGCTGGGTCCGGCTCGTCGCCGACGCCTGCTCGGAGCTGGGAGTCTGGGCGCGCGATTACCAGACCGGGCTGATCCGCGACTACGCGTCGTACATGATCGCGGCGGCCGGTCTCTTCGTGGTGCTCACCATCGTGCTGGTGTCGCGATGAACATCCCCTGGCTCACCGTCGTCCTCTGCATTCCCATCGGCGCCTCACTGCTGTTGCAGCTGATCCCGCGCACCGCCGCCACCTTGCTCAAGGTCTTCACCGTGGCGGCCACCGCGGCCACAGCGGTGGTGGTCTGGTCACTTGTCGCCGGGATGAACGGGACCTCCCAATCGGCGGGTCCGCTGAGCTTCCACTACGAAGAGGTGCACAGCTGGATCCCCGCCATCGGCGCCGGCTACCACCTCGGCCTCGATGGCATCTCGGCGTGGATCCTGGCGCTCAACGCCGGCGTGTTCCTGCTCGCCGCGGTGCTGATCTCGCGCCGCGACACGGAGCGGCTCAAGCTCTTCTGCGGGCTGCTGCTGCTCACCGAGACCATGACGGCGGGCGTCCTGCTCAGCCTTGACCTGCTGCTGTTCTACCTCTTCTGGGAGGGCATGCTCATCCCTCTCTACTTCATCCTCGCCAACTACGGCAACGAGAACCGTGGCCGGGCGACACTGAAGTTCATCATCTACACGGTCGCCGGCAGCCTGCTCATGCTCGTGGCCATCATCGCGCTGCAGTTCGCCGGACACCATGGTTCGTTCGACATCACGGCGCTGCTCGGCGGCCAGATGTCGCGGACGCCGCTGGTCATCCCCTGGGTGAACATCAGCACGTTCAGCCCCGAGCAGTGGGCCTTCCTGGCCTTCGCCGCCGCCTTCGCCATCAAGATCCCCATGGTGCCGTTCCACACCTGGCTGCCCGATCTGTACGAGTCGGCGCCGGTGCCGGTGCTGGTGTTCTTCGCCGGGCTGGTCAGCAAGCTCGGGGCCTACGGTTTCATCCGCTTCGGCCTCACCCTGTTTCCCGATGCCGTCAACACCTTCAAGTGGTTCTTCGCCGCGCTGGCGGTGCTGAGCATCATCTACGGCGCGCTCATGGCGCTGAGCGAGACGGACCTCAAGCGCATCGTCGCCTACTCGAGCATCAGCCATCTCGGCTTCATCGCGCTGGGCATCTTCACCCTGACCATCAACGGCATCAACGGCGCGGTGATCCAGATCGTCAACCACGGCATCATCATCGCCGCGCTGTTCATCATCGTCGGGCTGGTGGAGGAGCGCACCGGCACGCGCGACATCCGCGAGCTCGCCGGCCTGGAGAAGCGCATGCCGTGGCTCTACGCCTTCTTCCTGGTGGCCACGCTCGCCGGCCTGGGGATGCCGGGGATGAACTCCTTCGTGGGCGAGTTCTCGATCATGCTCGGCGCCTTCCAGCTCCACCCCGTGTACGCGGTGGCGGCGGGTGTCGGGGTGGTGATCGCCAGCTGGTACATGCTGCGGCTCCACCAGGGGCTGATGCACGATCCGCCCCAGCCGCGCACCGAGAAGGTGCGTGACATCCGCTTCGGCCAGGGCCTGGTGCTGCTCCCGCTCACAGCTCTCATGGTGCTGATCGGGGTGTTCCCCCGCCCCGTCACCGACATCGCGCGCCCCAGCGTGCAGCAGGCCGTGGCGATCGCCGAGAGCGCGCCCCCCGCCACGGCGCTGGTCGCGGTTCCTGCGAACAGCTCGAGTGGGACGCCGTGACCGTGCTCGCCGCCCTGCCGGCGCTGACCACCCCCAACGGGGTGGACATCCTCGGCATCCTCCCCGAGGTGATCCTCGCGGGCGGCTTCGTCGCCCTGCTCATGCTCGACCTGGTCACCAGCGCATCCCAGCGCGGCTGGTTGGCGGGCTTCAGCCTGGTGGTGGTGGCGGCGTCGTTCGGCGCCACGGTGTGGGGATGGTTCGACGCCGCCACCCCGCACACGGTGTACTTCGGCTCGTTCGCGTACGACCGCTTCGGGCTCTTCGTCAACGCCATCATCCTGGTGAGCACGGCGCTGGTTTTGATGATCAGCCCGATGTACCTCAACCGCCGAGGCCTGCATTTCGGTGAGTACTACTCGCTGATCCTGGCCGCGGCGACGGGGATGATGCTCCTCGCCGGCGCCAGCAGCCTGATGGTCATCTTCCTGGCCATCGAGCTGCTCTCCATCGCCCTCTACATTCTCAGCGGTTTCAGCCGCACCGAGCCGCGCTCCCAGGAGGCGGCATTGAAATACCTGCTGCTGGGTGGATTCGCCTCCGGGTTCCTGCTCTTCGGCATGGCCCTGATCTACGGCGAGACCGGGCACACCCAGCTCGCCCAGATCGCCTCGGCGCTGCAGAGTGCGGGCACCACCGTCGATCCGCTGCTCATGGCCGGCATCGCTCTGCTCTTCGTGGGCCTCGCCTTCAAGATCAGCGCCGCCCCGTTCCACACCTGGACACCGGATGTCTACCAGGGCGCGCCGACATCGGTCACCACCTTCATGAGCGTGACCACCAAGGTGGCGGCGTTCGCTGCGCTGATCCGGGTGTTCACCTACACGCTGGGCCAGCCCACGGTGTACGACCGCTGGAAGGTGATCGTGTACATCGTGGCGATCGCCTCGATGGTCATCGGCAACGTGGCCGCGCTCCGCCAGACCAGCCTCAAGCGGGTGCTCGGATATTCCGGCATCGCCCAGGGAGGCTACATCCTCATCGGGGTGGTGGTGCTGAGCCCCCTGGGCACCATCGCCGCTCTCTATTACCTGGCGGCGTACGCGGTGACCAACATCGGAGCCTTCGCGGTGATCACCATCATGGCCGGGCGCGGTGAGGACATGGACAGCTACGACAGCCTCCGAGGCCTGGCGTTCCGGCGCCCGTACGTGGCCGCGGCGATGGGCCTGTCGCTGCTCTCCCTGGGCGGATTCCCTCCCACCGCGGGGTTCTTCGCCAAGTTCTTCGTCTTCGCGGCTGCCATCGGTGCGCACCAGGTGCCGCTGGCCCTGTGGGGTATCGCCACCAGCGCCGTCTCGGTCTTCTACTACCTGCGCATCGCCCTGCTGATGTACACGCGGCCGGGGCCAGACCAGCCGGTGTACAACTGGTCGCGCACCTCGCCGGTGGGGGCAGGGGTACTGGCGCTCACCGGTGCGGGCACGCTGGTGCTGGGCATCTTCGTCGGCCTGCTGTACAACGTCGCCGTGGCCGCGCAACACGGAGTGCTGCCCAGCGGGTTGATTTGATCACCCCCGTCGCCCTCGGCGCGCCTCGGGCGCCGCTGTCGCTTCCCGACGGGATTGCCGATGTGCGCCGCTATTCCGCGTTGAGCACCAGCTCGCGCACCGCTGCCAGAGGGGGGAAGCCGCTGGCGAGCATGGTCTCGTGGAAGCCGCGCAGGCTGAAGCCCGGCCGCTTCTCGAGCTCGGCGCGCCACTCCAGGATGCGCAGCTTCCCGTACGTGTACGCCAGGTACATGGGGTCGTACGTCCCGCGCTCCGCCTCACGGCGCGCTGGAAACTCCGCCATCCCGGAGCTGGAGACGAACAGCGTGGTGGCGTCGTCGACCGAGGCGCCCTCTGTGTGCAGCATCAGCGTGGCCCGGAAGCGGCAGGCGCGGAGCAGGGCGTCGTGGATCTGGGCGAGGTGGAGGATGGGCCGGCCCTCGGCCAATCCCTGCTCGATGGCGAGCTGCTCTGCGTAATGGGCCCAGCCCTCGCCGAACCCCGCCACGAAGCCGACCCGGCGCACCAGGCTGCGCTGCCGGCGAGCGTGGACGAAATGCACGAAGTGGCCCGGGTACACCTCATGAACCGCAATGTTCTCGAGGCTCCAGCGATTGAACGTCCGCAGCCATTCCTCCGCCTGCCGCTCGCTCATCGACTCGTCGACGGGAGTGACCAGATAGTTGCTCTCCACCGTGGCCTCGGCGAGCGTGCCCGCCGGGTCGAGGGCGGCGGTGACAAAGCGCAGGTAGGGTGGCGAGGCGATCACCCGGCACGGGGCCTCGGGGATGGACAGCGCGTCGCCGTCGCGCCAGAACTGGCGCAGCCTGTCGAGGCTGGCAGCCGCCTCATCGATCAGCGATGCGGCGGCCGGATGGTCGCTCTCCATCATCGCCACCGCCTCCGCCACCCCGCCCGAGCCCGCGATGCCGTGGGCCACCTCCACGAACCGGCCCCGCAGCTGGGCAAGCTCGGCGTCGGCCATGGCGCGCAGCCCGGGGAGGCTCTCGCTGACCCCCTCCTGTGCCTCCAGCATGGCCAGAAAACGGCGCTCGCCGAGAGCCGCGTCCGGGGTGGCCTGGCGGACCTCGATGGCCTCCGCGAACCTCGCGCAGGCACGCCCGGCAGCGGCGGCGCGGCCCTGGAGCAGGGCGCGCAGGTCGGGATGGTCGGGGAGGGGCAGGGTGGCGTCGATGTCGTTGCTGTAGAAGGCGGCGAGTCCGCGGGCAACCCCGATGGCAACACGGCGCGGGCCCGCGTCGAGGGAATCGCCGAGCTCGTCGAGGGCCGCGTCGAGCCAGCCGGGCAGCCCTTCGAGCTGTTGGGCCAGACCCTCGGCGCGCACCGGGACGGGTGCGTAGTCGTGGGTGCAGTACGGCTGGGGGTCGGCTCCGCGGAAGATCGCCGACAGGGGATTGCGCCGCCCCGCGTCCAGCTCGACCAGCCGAAAGTGCTCGAGGGCGAGGCGGTGGCGCAGGGTGATCTGGTCGGCGCGCTCCTCGACGTCGGCTGCGGCGACGCGGTCGAGCTCGCTGGCGAGGGTGGCGAGCTGAGCCACGCGGTGCGCCGTGGCCGCGGCGCCCACCGGTCCCTGTCGGCCGTCGTAGGAGTGGTCGCCGTTGGCCCGTGCCTCACCCGGGCTGAAGTCGAAGAGCTCGCTCACATAGCGCTTGCCGAGGTCGTCGAGTGGCGGGAGGGGAGGACCTGGCACTCGCGGGAGTCTAGGCCGCCGACCTAGACTCCCCCGCGTGGAGGAGACCCTGCGCCGCCAGCTCGACGCCATCGTGGGCAATACCGGGCTCGGCTCCGGCAGCGTGGTGCTCCCTGCCAACATCACCCAGCTGCGCGAGGTGCTGGCGACCTGCGCCGGCGCCGGTGTCCCCGTCGCACCGGAGGGGTCGGCGCGAGCGAGCGACGCCGATGTCGTGATCAGCACCGATCACCTCAACTCCGTCCTCCTCGACCCGGACGGGCTGCTTCTCCATGCCGGTGCGGGCGCTCCCTGGACAGTGGTTCGCGAGGCGGCCGTGGCGGGACGCCTGGCCGTCAGCGGGCTGCCCAGCGTGCGCAGCGAGAGGGTGGGGGAGTCGGTGGCTCTCGGGGAGATCGCCCACCGCACCCTCGCCGGGGTTCATCTCCTCACCGTCGCCGGCGCGCTCATCTCCGCGGGCGGCCGGACGCTCAAGGACGTGGTTGGTTACGACCTCCCGGGGCTGGCGCTCGGCAGTGGCGCCCGCCTCGGCCTGATCCTCGCGGTGGCGCTGCGACTGGAGCCGGCGGGAGCACGCACCGCCGCGGAGCCCGGGCTCGGACCCTGGCGCGGTGAGGCGGGGATCGACGTCGGCGCCGCCTTCACGGGCTGACGAGCGCTCAGACGACGTCGCCGGCCTCCGACTGGCTGCTCGGGACCGCGGTGGCGTTGTCCGGGCGCGGGGGGCGGTAGGTGGTCTGACGCAGCTGTCCACCGGCGTAGTCGAGCTCGAGCATGCCGCCCTTGGCGCACTGGAGGCGGTGCAGCGCCCAGGCGGGGCGGCCCTCGCTGCGCACCCAGAAAGCCTGGATGGGGTCGCCATGGCTGACGCAGATGCCTCCCTCCTCGGGAGCCGTCGTCAGGATCTGCCGGATCGGCCGCTCCACGCGAGCAGCCATCTCATCGACGCGCTCGTCGTTGGGCAGGAGCCCCGGCCACACCATGTGGATCAACCACAGCGGCCTGCGCCAGGGCACGTGCTTGGGCTGGACGCCCTGCAGGTAGAGGCCGAAGCGGGCCTCGATGAGGTCGTCGGTGACCGTGATGGCTGACCCCGGGATGTGGCCGGCGATGATCTCAGCGGTCTGCCGGGCGCGCTCCAGGGGGCTGGTGAAGATCTGGCGGGCGCTCGTGGCCGCCAGGGTGCTGCCGAGCGCGTGCGCCTGACGGACGCCCTTCTCGCTGAGCGGGAAATTGGGGAGATGTCCGTAGAGGACCCGGTCGGGGTTGCGCACATCGCAGTGGCGGGCGAGATAGACGCGCGTGTGCGGCTCGGAGGACATGGCACGATGCTACGGGATCGAGAGCTCCACTCCACCGGGGCCGGCGGGCGCCGCGCGCTACCCTGCGCCGCATGAGCGCCCACGAGTCGGCGGACAGCTCGTCGAGGTGGGACGCGACCGCATATGACCGGGTCGCCGACCCGCAGACGCGGTGGGGGACCGCCGTGCTCGACCGCCTCCCGCTGGAGGGCGATGAGACGGTGGTCGACGCCGGCTGCGGCACCGGCCGGGTCACGCAGCACCTTCTGCGCCGCCTGCCCCGCGGCCGGGTGGTGGCCCTCGACGCCTCCGCCGACATGCTCGAGCAGGCGCGGGGACGGCTGG
>DASZKZ010000071.1:0-59079 GCA_035552595.1 Candidatus Dormiibacterota bacterium | reverse complement strand
CCCGACGTCTGGTTGGCGGCGCGCAGCTTGTTCACGGTGTTGTCGTCCGCGTAGGCGATGTGGGCGCAGCCCCTGGGGTCGACCGTCTCACTGATGAAGTCGAGGAGGTTGCGGTTGGAGGTGGGGGCGACACAGGCGATGCCCAAGTTGCAGATGTCGCCGACGTGCATCGGTGTGTTGGTGATCTGGGTGGTCGTCCAGCTCGCCTTCGCCGGGCTCGACGTGAGGTTCAGTGATTGCGCGCCGTACAGGTTCCAGCTGCACGTGGGTGGATAGGTGGTGGGGTTGCCGTTGGCCGGGCCGGGCCCGGCGCAGCCGCCGGGATCGGCCTTGCCGAGCGGGTCGGTGGGCAGGATCTCCGGGGTGCGCAGGTAGGCGACGTCGACGTGCCCGGGGTCTCCCGCGGCGATCGCCGGAAAGAAGTGGGTGCCCGTCTCGCGGACCGAGTTCACCCGGTAGGGCTTGGCCGCGCTGCCGGGCACCAATCCGCCGCCGCCGTCCCAGCTGAGGGCGCCGTTGTTCGACCACACCACGTACATGTCGTACTCGCAGGACGGGTCGGATTGCACCGTGCCCGCGGTGGACTCGGCCGAGCACGTCGCCGGGTTGGAGTTGAGGTTCTCGGCGAAGCCGAAGTACGGGTTGCCCTGGTCGTCGGTGGTGAACCCCACGAAGGGGGTCGAGGCGTCGTGGCCGATGCCCGCGTCGAAGGCCTGCTGCGGCGTCCAGGTCACGCCGTTGTCGTCCGAGTACGACACCCAGAGGGTGTGGAAGGACTGCAGCATGGAGATGTTGCAGCCGGTGGCGTTCTGGGCCAGGTCGGAGGCGATCCACGCGACGTAGATGCGGCCCGCATGGGGCAGGCCGGGCTTGACGATCTGCACGCCCGCCGGCACGGTGTTGCAGAAGGTGTAGCCCTGGGCCACCAGCGTCCCGGTCACGGCTCCCGGCGTCACGGCGGGGCTGGCCAGCACCTCCTGGGGGGCGCCGAAGGTGGCGCCACCGTCATGGGAGATGTTCACCCAGATCTGGCTGGGACCGTAGAAGTCGTGGTACATGAGCACGACCTCCGCGCTGCTGGTCGTTCCACCCGGAGGAATCGAAGCCGCCTCCCAGTCACGGTCGACGCCGAACGGCGAACAGCTGGTGGCGCACTGGGGGATCAGCCCAGCCCCGTGCGACCAGGTCGTCCCCTGGTCGAGGGACTTCCAGGAGTCGGCCTGCAACGGAGCCACGCCCTGGCTGCCGGCCAGGTTGCACAGATACACCGCGTTCGCCTGGTCGGTGGCCAGGCAGTCGTCACCGCTGACGGGGTCGGCCGTGGTCCCCTGTGTCCAGGTCTGCCCGCCGTCGGCGGAGCGGTAGAAGACGGTGCCGCCGCTCGGCGTGGTGTCGTACAGCACTCCGCGGCCGTCAGACATGATCGAGGGCTCACCTCCGTAGGCGCCCACCGTTGCCAGGCTGTAACCGGGGGTGCTGCTGGCCAGCGCACCCGTCTGCGCGCCCAGAGACGCCAGGACGACCGCGATGACCCCGCACCCGACGCTCGCCACCGCCGGCACGCGCCGGTGCTCGGACCTCGTCTGCATGATCCCATCCCTTCCTGCGGCGTTCCCGAACCCCTTCCAGGCGGGGTCCCCGAGAACCCGGCTGGGGAAAAGACTATCAGCCGGGATGGGGCAATGTGCTAGTGCGACACTGTCGAATCAGCCGGTGACGGTGATCTGTCCGTTCATCCCGGGATGGAAGGTGCAGTGGTACGAGTAGGTGCCGGCGACGGTGAACTGCACCTGCCAGGTGTTGCCCTGCTGCAGGGTCCCCGAGGTCAGCGCCGACTGGCTGTCGAAGGTGACGTTGTGGGCGATGCTGCCGGTGTTCTTCCACTGGATGACGCCACCTTTGGTCACCGTGACGGCGGTGGGGGCGAAGCTCAGCTGGCTGGTGGCCGCGATGTTCGCCGCCGGCGTCCCCAGCCCGGTGCTCTGGCCCTGGCCCACCGCGGCCGGAGTGGGGGCGGTGCTGGCGGCGGCCGATGGGGTTGCCAGAGCCACGCGAGGGCTGGGCAGCGGGGTGGACGGATACCAGCTGACCGATCCGCTGGGCACCGTGGCCGTGGCGCTTCCCCCACAGGCGGTCACGGCAAGCGCAGCACCGGCGACCGCGAGCACCACAGTCGACCGCAATCCGATCACGACGAGGTTCTCCCTCCTGGAACGTGGATCAGCGGATCGCCGCACCCCATGCGGCGCCGCTCGCAGCGTCGCGGCCATGGTAGCGATCAGCCGCTGCCGGCCGGTGCTCAGCCGAGGTGCTCGAACCGCCAGCTGGTGCACCCGCGTCGCACCCGGGCGCGGCAGGAGCAGGGGCTGCGCCGGCGCAGGCGGCGGCGCACCGCGTTGGGATCTGCCGTGTAGGCGACCAGGGCCTCGAAGCGCTCGGGCCCGATGATCCCCTTGGCCAGAGCCCGCACTGCCCAGGCCGGAGGGACCGGCGCCTCCCAGAACCCGCGGGACGGCTCGCTCATGCCGGCAAACTATAGAAGGCCGGGGAAAAGGAGCGCCCGGGCCGGGGCATCAGTCGATGTCGTCGGGGAAGCGGATCATCAATCCGTCCTGCACGTCGTAGAGCGCTTCCATCCAGTCGGGGATGGCGACGTCAGCCGGATCGCGCTCACCGAGGGGGTGGTCCTCGGCGCGGATGAACCCGGCGACCCGGTGGCGCAGCTCGCGAGGGATGACCTGCTCGTCCGCGAGGTTGAGCATCTCGAACTGGTTGAGCATGTCGTCGATGTTGCGGATCTTGTTGCGGCGGGCGTGCCGTGCGCGGATCTCAGAGGTCCAGTAGTCCTCGAGCTCTTCGATCCGCGTGCAGGTCTCCTGGATCATTTCGCTTGCACCACAATCAACATTGGCCTGCCCTCCAACACCGGCGATGTGCCGCCCGGAATGCTAGCACCGCCACGGAGTACGTCAAGTCATTGACATGAGCGTGGAAATGTGAACGAGTCGGCCGTCGATCAGGCAGCCCTCGAGCACGCCGGACGCCTCGCCTTCCCCGGATTCCGGTTGCGAGCCCTGGCCTCGACCACCAGCACCCAGGACCTGGTCCGGGCGGCGGCGCGCGCCGGGGCGGCGCCGGGGTTCTGCTGCATGGCCGACTTCCAGAGCGGCGGCCGGGGGCGCCAGGACCGCGCCTGGATCGCGCCGGCGGGCTCGGCGCTCCTCTTCTCCATCCTGGTCTCGGTCGGGCATCCTCACCTCGGAGGGGTGTCGATCGCCGCCGGCCTGGCGATGCGAGCGGCCATCGCCGCCACCTCCGGGTGCGACGGCCGGCTCAAGTGGCCCAACGACATCCAGGTCGGAGGCAGGAAGCTGGCGGGGATCCTCTGCGAGGTCGAACCCGCCGCTCCCGGAGACGGCACCGCGGTGGTCATCGGCGCCGGGGTCAACCTGGCGGTCCCCGGCTTCCCGGAGGGCGTCGCCGGGGTCAGCCTCCACGCGCTGGCGGCCACGCCCCCCTCGGCCGCCCGCCTGCTCGCCGCGGCGCTGCCGGGGCTGGCCGAGCGGCTCGCGGCTCTGGAGAAGGCCGGCATGGCGCCGCTCCGCGCCGAGTGGATGGAGCACGCCGCCGGGATCGGCGCCACGGTCACCGCCACCTCTGGGGCCGGGACCATCACAGGCATCGCGGAGGGCATCGATGACGACGGCGCGCTGCTGGTCAGAGGTGACACCGCCACCGTGCGGGTGATCGCCGGCGACGTCCACATGGGAGGCGGACGGCCGGGGTTCTGATCGACCGGGTCAGGGCGACGAGGCGACCGTCGGCACCGCCGAGGATCCGCCCGCCGGGCTGGAGGCCGCCGCCGCGCCGGAGGTGACGGTGACCTGGCCGTTCATGCCGGAATGGATCGTGCAGTGGTAGGCGTACGTCCCCGGCGTGGTGAACTTGACCTGCCAGACCTCACCGGGACCGAGCGTCGGCGCGGAGTTGAGAGTGCTGTCGGAGTCGAAGGTGACATTGTGTGGGACGCTGTCCTGGGCCACGGTCCACTGGATGATCTCGCCGACGCTGACGGTGACGTTTCCGGGCGCGAACTGGAGCGAGGAGTTGGCGACGACCTTGCTCCCGGGTTGACCGAGGCTGGGCCCCGCCGTCCCCACGCTCGGCGCTGAGCCGGCGCCCCCGGCCACCTCTGGCGGTCCGTTGCCGCAGGCGCAGAGGCTGACGACGAGGCCGAGACCGGCGAGGGTCACGACGGAGCGCGTGCGGGTCATGCGCGAGGGTCCCTCCTGGCAGCTGCGGCACCCGGGCGACCCGGCGGTCCGCTCGGTCGCGGTGCCATCCATGAGAATGTCGCCCAGATGGTAGGGGATGACGCCGCCGCGGCGCCCCCCGGAGCGCCTCAGCCCGAGGCTTGCTGCGCCTCCTCCTCATCGCGCGCCGGATCGCCGAACACCCGCCAGAACACGATCACGACGGCCGCGAAATAGATGAGATTGCCGGCTCCGAACATGACCACGCCGGCCAGCTGCTGGTCCACGACGGGGCTGAGGCCCCACAGCCGCGGGGCCCGCGCGTAGAAGTCGTAGAAAGGCCGCGGGGCGATGGTGAAGAGAAGTCCGAGGACGGTCGGCGGGACACCGGACGCCACCAGCATGGCGATCTTGGGGAAGGTGCCCACCCAGCGCCGCCGGTCGGCCCCGCGCATGGGATCGATGATCGGCCACCAGAACAGCACCCCCACGGCGATGAAGCTGAGGTGCTCGACGACGTGGATCGGCTCGGTCGTCAGGGTGGCGTCGTACAGCGCCGGGATGTGCCAGACGAGGAGCACGGCGGTGAAGATGAGCACGGCCGACCAGGGGTTGACCAGCAGCGCCCAGAGCGTGCGCCAGCGCCCGGGCGGTCCCGGCTGCGGCCGCAGCGCAACCAGCCCCAGGATGCACAGCGGAGGCGCCACCATCATCAGCAGGATGTGCTGCACCATGTGCAGCGAGAACAGGTACTGGTCGCCGCCGGTGTCGATCGGCGAGAGCAAGGCGATGAACCCCACCAGCACGCCGGCCGCGAAGAACCAGGGGCGGGTGCGAGGCGAGCCGGCCCAGGCGCTGACGTCGTCGTGGTCGCCGAGCCAGCCACGGCGCCACGCGATCCGGTACGTGGCCACCAGTCCCGCCAGGCCGAGCAGGACGGTTGGTTCCCAGGTCCAGTCACCGAGCCCGAGGTGTGCCACCTCCACGATGGCTCAGCCTACTCCGCCGTGGAGTGGGGCACGCCGCCGGCCGGCCTCAGTGGCCGTCGAGCGACTCGGGCAGCTCGTTGAACTCCGTGCGAGCGGCGAGATACCAGACCACGCAGCTGGCGATCAGCCCGACCAGACCGATTCCCCAGACGAGCGGACCGACGCTGTTGCGCACCTGGTCGACGAAGCCGATCAGGGTGAGGGCCAGCGACAGGGCCACGCAGATGGGCACGAAGCTCGGTGGCGGCAGGTGGATGCCGGCGTGCTCCTGGTGCGCCGCATCCGTGTCGTGGACGGTGGGATGGTCGTCAGGCACGCCGGCTCCTACTTGACCGCGTTGAGGTAGACCGCCGCCCAGACGAACGTGACCCCGAGGAGGGCGAGCAGCACGATGAACATGGAGACGCCGGTGCGCAGGTTCCTGCGGGCCATCTTCTTGTCCACCTCGCGTCCTCCCCGTCAGCCGACCACGCGATCGACCGCCATGACCGCAAACAGCAGCGCCAAGTACAGCATCGAATAGTAGAAGACGCGCCGAGCGGCCCGCGCGGAGGGGTCGCGAACGGCGACCACGGCGGTGGTGAGAAAGAAGGCATCGAGCAGCCCGGCACCCACCAGGTACACGGTTCCGAAGAGGTGCGCGAGCAGCGGCATGATGGTCACCAGCACCAGCACGACCGTGTACACGAGGATCTGGCGCCGCGTCTCGCGCTCGCCGACGATCACGGGGAGCATGGGCACCGACACGCTGGCGTAGTCGCGACGGATCAGCAGCGCCAGCGCCCAGAAGTGGGGCGGAGTCCAGTAGAAGACCACCGCGAAGAGGAACAGCGCGGTGAGGGTGAGCCTGCCCTGCACGGCCGCCCACCCCACCAGGGGAGGGAAGGCGCCCGCCGCGCCGCCGACGACGATGTTCTGCATCGAGCTGCGCTTCAGCCACATGGTGTAGACGAAGACGTAGAAGAGCATGCCCCCGATGGCCAGCGCCGCCGCCACCAGGTTGACGGCGAGGGCGAGCAGGGCGAAGGCCAGCACCCCGAGGGTGACGCCGAAGGCGAGGGCGCTGCCCGGCTGGACCCGGCCTGCCGGGATCGGCCGGCCCCGCGTCCGCCCCATGCCGGCGTCGATGTCGCGGTCGAACCAGCAGTTGATGGCGTGGGCCCCCCCGGCGGCGAGCCAGCCCCCGGTCACGGTGGCGACCGTCACGGCCAGACCCGGCCAGCCCCGCGCAGCCATGACCATGGCGAACACCGTGGTCACCTCGAGAAGCAGCACCACCCGTGGCTTGGTGAGCGCGATGTAGTCGCGGACGGTCTGTGCGGCGCGCGCCCCGACGCTGCCCGCGGTCGAGGGCTCGACGCGGACCGCCACGCTCACGACGAGGTGACTCCGGCGGGCACGGGACGGTCGACGCGGCTGTCGCCGGCGGCGTCGCCGGCGGTGGCCCCGCGCGCGATGGCGGCGGTGATCACCACGCACGCCCACAGGGCGCTGGCCAGCGCCAGATGGATGGCCCGCACCGCCGCCGGCAGGCGCAGGTCCACCACCAGGGCGCCGGCCGCGACCTGGGCGACGATCAGCAGCGTGACCGCCAGGGTGGCGCGGTGCAGGGCGCGATCACCGGGGCGGGCACGGCGCAGTCGCATCATCGAATAGCCGAGCAGGAGCACCACGATGCCGGCGACCAGGCGATGGAGCAGATTGATGTCGGCGTACTGTCCCGAGGAGAGCTGAAATCCATTGCCGCACAACGGCCATCCCGCGCAGGCGGCACCGGCTCCCTGATCCACCACCAGCGCGCCGCTGAGCGCGAGGACATAGGTGGCCACCATCGCCCGCAGGGCCACGCGCGCAGTCGCAGGCGACGGTCGCGAACGCTGCGACCCCGCGGTGGCGGTGATGACCGCCATCCACACCAGGGCGCCGAGCAGGAGAAGCGCGTTGGCGAGGTGGATCATGATCACCCCGCTGGGGAGGTTGAACTCGACAGTGATGGCCCCGAGCACGATCTGGACGATGAAGAGCACCACCACCACGCTGGCGCCCACGATCAGGCGACGCACGTGGCGGTAGCGCGCCCACACCACCACCGCCAGGCTGACCACCAGGGCGGTCGCCACGGCGGCCACCCAGCGGTGGGTGAACTCGATGAGCGCGGTCTGCTGGAGCGGAGGCAGCAGGGCGCCGTGGCAGAGCGGCCATTGGTCCTTGTCACCGCAGCCCAGCCCGCTGCCCGTGACCCGCACCACCCCACCCATGACGATGAGCAGGTAGGTGCCCACGGCGGTGACCGCCGTCAGGCGGCGCAGGGCTCGGGAGGGTGCCCAGGTCACGGGGCGGGGGCGGAGGTGGCGGCGCGGCGCGCCCGGCGCAGGTCGCGGACCGGACGGCCGCTGGAGACGGTGGGGATGACGTCGAAGTTGTACGCCGGCGGCGGGGACGAGGTCGCCCATTCCAGCGAGTTGCCCTCCCAGGGATCGTCGGGCGCGGTCCTCGGGGAGCGCATGCTGACCACGAAGTTGATCAGGAAGACGGTGACGCTGATGGCGATGATGAAAGCGCCGAAGGTCTCCAGGGAGTTGAGGTCACCCCAGCCGCGGTTGTCCTCGTAGGTGGCGATGCGGCGCGGCATCCCCAGCATGCCGAGGATGTGCATGGGCATGAAGGTGAGGTTGAGGCCGATGATCATCAGCCAGAAGTGGAGCTTGCCGAGCTTCTCGCTGAGAAAGCGACCGGTGACCTTGGGGAACCAGTAGTAGATGCCCGCGAAGACACCAAGAACGCTGCCCCCGAAGAGCACGTAATGGATATGCCCGACCACCCAGTAGGTGCCGTGCAGGAAGCGGTCGACCGCGAGGCTGCCCAGGTACACGCCGTCGATGCCCCCGATCAGGAACATGAGCAGGAAGCCCGCCGAGAAGAGCATGGGGGTGTCGTAGCGGATGCTGCCGCCCCACATGGTGGCCAGCCAGTTGAAGATCTTGATCCCGGTCGGCACCCCGATGCACAGCGTGGTGAATGCGAAGAACTCCTGCACCACCAGAGGCAGGCCGGTGTTGAACATGTGGTGCACGAACACCACGAAGCCGAGCACGGCGATGGCCGCCATCGAGGCCGCCATGGCGCGGTAGCCGAAGATGGGTTTGCGAGCGAACACCGGGATGATCTCGCTGATGATCCCGAAGGCGGGCAGGACCATGATGTAGACCGCGGGGTGGGAGTAGAACCAGAAGATCAGCTGGTAGAGGATCGCGCTGCCCCCGTGGTTGACGCTGAAGAAGCTCGCGCCCACCTGGCGGTCGAGCAGGACCATGGAGAGCACGCCGGCGAGGAACGGCGAGGCCAGCACCACCAGGGCCTGGGTCACCTCGGTCGCCCACACGAACAGAGGCAGCCGCGTCCAGGTCATCCCCGGCGCGCGCATGTTGTGGATGGTGGTCAGGAAGTTGATGCCGCCGAGCATGGAGCTGACACCGAGCAGGTGCAGGCCGATGATCCAGAGGTCCTGGCCCACCTGCGGTGAGTAGGCCCGCTCCGTGAGCGGTACGTAGCCGGTCCAGCCGGCGGCGCCGGTGCCTCCGAAGAGGAAGCCGGAGTACATCACCAGGCCACCGATCGGGATCAGCCAGAACGAGAGCGCGTTGATGCGCGGGAAGGCCATGTCCCGGGCGCCGATCATGAGCGGCACGAAGTAGTTTCCGAAGCCGGCGAGGACGGGGATGATCCAGAGGAAGATCATCGTGGTCCCGTGCATGGTGAAGATCTCGTTGTACTGCGCCGGGGTGAGGAACTTGTTCTGCGGTTCGGCCAGCTGGATACGGACCAGCAGCGCCATGACCCCGCCCACCAGGAAGAAGAAGAAGGTGGTGTACAGGTACATGATCGCGATCTTCTTGTGGTCGACGGTGGTGATCCAGCCGAGAACACCACGGTTCTTGTCCCACCGCGCCGCGAAGCGAGCCCGCGGCGCCGGGGCGCTAATCGCCGCCATCAGTTCTGTCCCTCATCACAAGCGGGCCGGTTGACATCGTCGGGCGGGCGCAGCGCGGGGGTGGAGGTCATTTGGCTGCCTGCTGCTGCTGCAGCCACTTGTCGAACTGCACCTGGGGCATGGCCACCACGTCGACCAGCATGGTGGCGTGGCCGGTGCCACACAGCTCCGTGCACTGCCCGTAGTAGTGGCCGAGGCGCGCCTGCAGCCACATGTGGTTGGTCTGGCCGGGCAGTGCGTTGACCTGGCCCGCCAGGGAGGGGACGTAGAAGCTGTGATCGACGCCGCAGCCCTGATCGGAGATGGCCTCGGCCAGGCTCACGCCGGAGCTGAGCCTCTGCCGCAGCGTGGCGGTGCGCTGCGCCGCCGCGGCGGACGTGGCCGGAAGGTTGGGCCTGGTGACGCACGGTGGGTCGGTGGAGACCACCTGCAGGTTGACCGCCACGTTCTCCGGCACGTTGAGGGTGCCGAAGCTCTCGACATCGTTGCCGCTGGCGTTCTGCTTGCCCGTGTAGTCGAACGTCCAGCTGAACTGCTGGCCGATCACGGTCACGTTCATCACCGGAGCGGTGGCGGTGCTGGCCGGGGCGTCGTTGATGAAGCCCATCTGCGACACGGTCAGCCCGAACAGGGACATGAAGACGGCCAGCGGCACCGCCGTCCAGAACAGCTCGAGGCGCGTGTTGCCGTGGAATTGGGTGGGCTCGTCATCGTCGTGCTTGCGCCGGAAGCGGAACATGCTGTAGAGGAGCATCACCGTGGTGAAGCCGCCGAGCACGATCGAGGCGACGAGCACCCAGTTGAAGACGAACTGCATGCTGTCGGCCACGGGCCCGCCGGGATGGTAGGGCGACGTGTCGACGATGCTGGTGGCGAGTGGGTTCACCTGGACCGGCTCTCCGCTTCCCATCGGTTGGCGACAACAGCGCAAGGTCCCGCCGACGCGGCGGACGGCAGCCAGTCCGTCGTGAGGCGCGGCCCCGGCCAGCTCCCGTCGACGCCGTGAGCCAAGCCGGTGGGCATGATCGCACAGGCATCGTTGGAGCGGCAAACCACGCCGCTCATTTCTGCCACGGGCGTGCGTTGTTGCGGATCTGCCGTTTGACCAGCTCGGTGATGTCGACGTTGGTCAGCGCGGCACTGTCCCAGTCGCCGCGGTTGCCGGGCGGCTTGGCCGGGTCGGGGAGCGCCTGGCCGTCGGCACCCGCCGGGCGCGGGCGGATCCGCCTGAGCGTGTCGAGAAGCCCCATCTCAGCAGCTCACAGGTGGAAGTACCGGAGGGCGGGCGATGCCTCGCCGTCCCGCTCGATCTCGCGCGCGCCGGCGGTGGCGTCCACGACCGCGCTCCCCCAGATGAACAGGCCATACACCAGGAGGCCGAGGAACACGAAGATCGCGATCATCCCGAAGATCATGGCCAGGATGAGGCGGCCGTCGGCGATCCACTGCCGCCCCAGCGCGCTCCCACCGAGGAAGAAGAGCACGTCGGCCGCCAGGCAGCCGAGCGCCCAGAGGAAGTAGTAGCGGGCCTTGCGGGGCTGCCCGTTGTAGAGCTGGCCACCGCCCGGGACGATGGAGAGGGCGGCTGCGAGCCGCCAGTCCCGGTGGCGCGCGCTGCCCACTGCGCTCAAGCCCACGTCGTTCAGCGGGTGAAGAACGACCGGTAGCAGTAGTACGCGGCCAGCACCAGGGAGCAGAACGCCCAGATGCCCACGAAGAGCACGTCGCCCCAGCCGGCGTCACCCGGGTCGAGGTCGGCGAGCAGGGCGTGCATGGTGGGCATCATCGGCTCAGTGCGACTTGAAGTTCTCGAGGTAGTGCTCGCCCAGGATGATGATCACGCAGAGCGCGACGAGCACCAGGAACATGAGGATGGTGCCGAGCAGGTCGCGGGCGAAGGTGCGGCGTCTCATGGTACTGTCCCACCCCGCTACGGCAGGGTGGCGTAGCTCTCCCAGTGGCGGATGAACTGGATGAGCACGTGGATCTGGGTCTCGCTGAGGATGCGGCTTCCTGGCTTCTGCTTGTCGCGGGTGGGGTCGTAGGTGAAGTCGGGAGCGGTGGAACCCCAGTTGGGCATGATGCTTCCGAGGTGCTCGAAGTCGGTGAACCCGTACTCGATGCAGCGGTAATAGTAGTCCTCGTTGAAGTAGCCGAGGCGGTCCTGGTTGTTGAGCGGTGGCCCCTTGCCCCCCTCGCCCTGGACGCCGTGGCAGGTGACGCAGTACTTGTAGTACAGCTGCGCGCCGGCGGTGAAGTCGTACTCGGGGTTGACGATCATGTTCTGGTGGGCGTCCGTCTGGCTGAGCGCACTGCGGCCGCCGTTGTGGCAGACGATGCAGCCCACCTGGTCGATGCCCACCTTCTGGAGGGCGGGGTTGGTTTGGCTGGAGTTGAGCGCAGACGGGGCCACCGAGACGGGCAGAGGGCCGGGCAGCACGGTGGCCGGGGTGACCGCGTAGCCCTGCTTGGCGTTGGTGGCGGCGCCGGTCACCGAGTACGGCAGGAAGCCGGTGCCGGTGGCGCCGTAGATGCTGTAGTCCATGGCCGCCACCACCCCCTTGCCGGTTGCCGAGGTGACGCTCGGGCCGTTGGCGATGTACGCGGGATGGACGCCGGTGAGGTGGTTTTGGGCGATGATCGCCTGGGCGTTGGGCTCGTACTTCATGAAGTCCTGGGCGAGGCGCTGGGCGGCCAGCTCGGGCCCGATGACGCCGATGTCGGGAACGTGGCAGGAGATGCAACGCTCGACGCGGAAGGTGTCACCGCGCTTGGCGTCGGGAAATGTCGGGAAGATCTGCTGCACCTGGATGTTGAAGCCGGTGTCGCTGTAGTCCGCCTGGTAGCGCTGCTGGATGGCCAGGTAGTCGCGGTCCTGGCTGTCGCGGATGGCGGCGATCCCGACCAGGGCGATGAGGAGAGCGGAGAGGATGACGAAGAGCCACCTGCTCATACCGCGGGCTTGACCCCGGGATGGCCGAGGATGCGAGTCCAGTCCCAGTTGAAGGCGAGGCCGCGGAAGAACACGCCGATGACCACGAAGGAGACGGCCAGGCAGAGGTAGATGGTGAACAGCCCGATGGCCACCTTGCGGTCCTGGGGGCGGCGGCTGGGGTTGCGGTCAAGGTAGGGGGTCAGCAGCATGAAGATGATCACGAAGCTGGGGAATGCCACCCCCGCCATGACCGGGGGGAAGCGCTCGAGAAGCTCCTGGAGGCCGACGAAGTACCAGGGCGCCTTGGCGGGGTTGGGCGTGATCGCCAGGTTGGCGCGCTGCAGGAGTGGGGCGTTGACCTGGATGGACACGCCGAGCAGGAAGATGAAGCAGGCCAGCCCGGCCAGGAACTCCTTCCAGACCAGCGCCGGAAAGGTGACCACCGTCTCCTCCTCCTCGCGGCGCCGGACCACAAGAGGGGTGGCCGCCAGCTCCGGCCCGGTTCCCCGCGGACGGGGCGCCCGCACCGGGGCGGAAGCGGTGCGCCGGACCGGCACCGCCGTGCCCTCGCCGGTCTCCCCGGAGTTGTCGTCGACCACCGTGGCCATGGCTCAGAGGCCTCCCGTGAACCCGTCCTTGCGGACGCGCCAGAAGTGTATGACCATCAGGATGAACCCGATGAGGGGCAGGGCGACGACGTGTAACACATAGAAGCGGATGAGGGCCCCCTGGCCGACGTTGCGGCCGCCGAGGAGCAGGTAGCGGGTGTACGGACCGGCGATGGGAGCGTACTTGGCCATGTTGGTGCCGACCGTGATCGCCCAGACGGCCAGCTGGTCCCAGGGGAGCAGGTAGCCGGAGAAAGAGAGCAGCAGGGTGGTCAGAAGAAGAAAGGTGCCGATCGCCCAGTTGAACTCGCGGGGTGGCTTGTAGGCACCCTGGTAGAAGACACGGGCCATGTGCAGCCAGACGGTGATCACCATCCCGTGGGCCGCCCAGCGGTGCAGGTTGCGGATCACCAGGCCGAAGGTGGCCACGAACTGCAGGTCCTTGATGTTCTGGTAGGCCTGGTCCACCGAGGGGATGTAATAGAACATCAGGAAGAGCCCGCTGATGGTCAGCAGGATGAAGAGGAAGAAGGACAGCCCGCCGAGGCAGAGGGTGTAGCTCACCCGGATCGCCGACTTCTTCACCCGGACGGGGTGGATGTGGAGGAAGAAGTTGGTCAGCGCGGTGCGGGCGGCGACCTTGTCGGTGCTGGGCAGGCCGTGGCGGAAGATCGACCCCCAGATCTGCCCCGCGAACGCGCGCAGCGGGTTGCCCTCGGTCGGCCGGGCGCTCACAGCCCCTCCCCCATGGCGTCTCTCTCTCCCATCTCCACGCTCATACCCCGACCGTCGCGCCGTTGCTCTTGCCGGTCTTCGGATCCAGCCGCCACCTCGGCACGGAGGTGTCGCCGGCCTGACGGTACACGGTGATGGCCCCGCGGTTGACGACGAAGAACTTGTCGGGGGCGATCTGGATGTCGACCCAGTCCATGGGCCGTGGCGCGGGGCCGTAGAAGTTGGTCGAATCGATGTAGTAGCGGCTGCCGTGGCACGGGCAGGCCCAACCGTTGCGGGTGGCGATGGCCCCACCCTCCGCGGTGTAGTGGCGGGCGACGACCTGCGATGTGTCGGTGACACCGGTGCCGCTGGTGACATCGCTGACGTAGTTGGGGGTGCACCCCAGGTGGGTGCAGACCAGGTAGACGGCGTAGATCCCCGTCGAATCGAGGACCACGGTGACCCGGTTGGACGTCTCGCTGAGGACGTTGACCTTGAGGGTGCCGTTGCCGGTCAGGTCGTCGACTGTGAACCCCGTCTTGAACTGCGGCGGCGACTCCAGCGTGGCCGCCGGGAACATGAACTTGAGGAGCTCGATGCCGCCGAACAGGGTGGCGCCCAGTGCCCCCACGGCGCCCACCAGCAGGAGGAACTGCCGGCGCGTCGTCTCGACGCGCGAGCGCAGCTTGCCGCGGGGCGTGTCGTACGGGTTCAGCGCCATGAGAGCCTCAGGACGGGGAGTACGGCGACGGACGAATTCTAGCGGGCGGTCGAGTCCCCACCGCGCTCACACGAACGGGTTGTTGGACGGTGGCGTGATGATGTTGGCGAAGACGATGGTGGAGATCATGATCACCACGAACGCCACGATGATGACCAGGCATCCGAAGTCGGAACGGAGGGCGAGGATGAAGCGTTCGACCATTTCTTCTCAACACATCCGACCTCGGGCTCGACGGCGCACAGGATAAGCGACGGTCGGGTCGACACGCGTCAGTTGCGGTCCGGCCACAAAGCTCTGGGCGCTGCTACCGTCATCGCGCCATGAGCGACTGGCGCACCCTCGAGATCTACGCGACCTTCATCCAGGTCACCGGGCAGATGGAGGTCGTCCGCCCTGACCGGGTGAGCGACGCCGTCAACCGCTTCGGCGACCACCTGCACCTGCGCAACGGCTGGGCCGAACCCCTGTCGGTGAGCTATCCCGTGCTCAGCCGCACCGAGCCGGTGGTCACCGTGGCCAAGGCCGGGGTGGTGCTGATCTGCCCGCTCGACGACGCCAGCGACGGCAACCCGACGCTGTGGCGGGAGAAGGTCGCCCACCCCGCGTCGATCAACACCCAGGCGTTCTCCATGGTGGGCGACATCCACATGGAGCCACGCCACACCCTCCAGGATCACCTGGAGCGCTTCCCCGGCGATTTCATCCCCATCACCAACCTCTCGGCCCTCTGGGTGACGGCGATCAGCTCGGGGACCCACGCGGTGCAGCGGCCGTTCGCGCTGCTCAACCCAGCGGCGATCCTGAGCTTCTCGGTCCGGTAGCGCCGCTCAGATGACCAGGGTCTGGCGGGTGGTCCGCTTGCGCCGGGCCGTCTCCACCACGCCGATCAGGAGGCACATCACCGCGATGGCCGCAAAGCCGAGGCCGATGAACACCTTGACGGTGCGCGTGCCCACCGCGATGAAGCTGCCGCTGTCGTCGAGGAAGGCCTTCTCGGCGGGCGCCGCCCAGACGGTGGTGATGAAGGCCATGACCACCCACAGCGATGCGATGAAGTACCAGATGGCGGCCGGGTTGGGGCTTCCCGAGCGCGGCCGCGCCGCGAAGTAGAAGGACGCCAGGCACACCACCTCGAGCGCCACGTAGCCGTTGAACAGGATGAACGCCAGCCAGAAGCTGAGCTGCTGGGCCCCGGTGAGCCCGGCGAAGCCGTTGATGGCGAATGCGCTGCTGGAATCCGCGAGCATGGGCATCGCGGGAAAGATACAACGAAGCCTCGAGCACCGGCCCACCGCCGTTGCAGCGGCGGTCGCCGCCCCGTAACGCGACGGCGGCGGGTAGGCTTGTACCCAGACGATGCCCATCGCCCCCTTTCCCCATGCCTCGATCGACACGGCGAGGGGCGGGATGGTCACACCGGTGGCCCAGATCCTCTCCCTCGGTGCGTACGTCCCTGACGCCGTGCTCACCAACGCCGACCTCGAGGCCATGGTCGACACCTCGGACACGTGGATCATCGAGCGCACCGGGATCCGGGAACGGCGCCGCGTCGCTCCCGGAGAGACCGCCTCGGCGATGGGCGAACGCGCCGCCAGGGAGGCCCTCGCCAGAGCGGGCAACCCGGTTCCCGGCGCCATCATCGTGGCCACCTGCAGCGCCGAGACCCCGCTGCCGTCGACGGCCTGCCTGATCCAGCGGCGGCTGGGCCTCGGCGGCATGCCGGCGTTCGACATCAACGCCGCCTGCTCGGGGTTCGTCTACGCCCTGGCCCTCTCGGACTCGCTGATTCGCAGCCGCGCCGTGTCGACCGTGCTGGTGGTCGCCAGTGAGGCCCTCACCGCCATGACCGACTACACCGACCGCTCCACCTGCGTCCTGTTCGGGGATGGGGCGGCGGCCGCCGTGGTCGGCGTCGGAGAGGGGGACGGAGGCATCCGCGCGGTGCGCTGGGCCGCCGACGGCGCCGACGCGGATCTCATCTACTTCGGCAGCCGCGCCGACGATCCGGGAGGGCCGCGAGCCATCCGCATGGCCGGGCGGGGTACCTTCCGCTCGGCGGTGGAGCGCCTCGCGGAGGCGGCCCAGCAGCTCTGCGCGGACGCCGGCTGGACCGCCGCCGACGTCGACTGGTTCATCCCCCACCAGGCCAACCTGCGCATCATCGAGGCCACCGCCAAGCGGCTCGGCGTCTCCATGAACCGGGTCATCGTCAATGTGGACCGGGTCGGCAACACCAGCGCGGCCTCCATCCCGCTGGCCGTCCACGAGGCCGCCGCGTCCGGCCGGCTGCAGCCCGGTCAGAGGATCGTCAGCGTCGCCTTCGGGAGTGGCGTGACCTGGGGCGGCGTGGCTCTCGAATGGACCGGCAACCCCTCCCCGTGATGGGGCGGCGCGACAGCACCCCTCCCCTCGCCGCGCCCGGGCCCAAGCTCCGTCCGGTCGCCCCCGCGGGCACCGTCGAGTGCCGCGGCTGCGGGCGCCGGTTCGTCGAGGCCCGCTTCGAGAAGCACCTCCGCGTCTGCCCGGATTGCGGCCGGCACGCGGTGGTGCCCGCCCTCAACCGCGCCACCCAGCTGGCCGACCCGGGAACTCTCGACCCGGTCGCCATGGAGATCGGGGACCGCGATCCCCTGGGCTTCGACGACGGGGTCGCCTATCCGTCGAGGGTGGCGGAGGCGCGCCGGCGGACCAAGCTGCAGGAGACCTTCCTGATCTCTCGCGCCACCATGGGCGGGGTGCCGGCGGTGCTCGCCTGCATGGACTTCGGCTTCCTGGGCGGGTCACTGGGCAGCGCTGCCGGGGAGCAGTTCGCCCGGGCGTGTGACCTCGCCGCCGCCGAGCGGCGGGCCCTGATCGCGGTGTGCACCTCCGGTGGGGCGCGCATGCAGGAGGGGATCGCGTCGCTCGCCCAGATGGCGCGCTGTTCCGCCGGCGTGGTGGCGGTGGCTCGCGCCGGCCTTCCCTATGTCTCCGTGCTCGCCGATCCCTGCTTCGGTGGGGTCACCGCCTCGTTCGCGGCGCAGGCCGACGTCATCCTCGCCGAGCCCCACGCGCGCATCGGTTTCGCCGGGGGCCGGGTCATCGAGCAGGCCAGCCATGACCGCCTTCCCGAAGGATTCCAGACCGCAGAGTTCCTCCTCGCCCACGGCATGGTCGACGCCGTGGTCGAGCGCGCCGCCCTGCGCGACACCATCGTGCGCCTGCTCATCGGGTTCTCCGCATGGCGATGACCGTCACCACCGAGACCGCGGAGCGCGAGCGCGTCGCCTTCGCGGCCGTCGAGCTGGCCCGCAACCCCGGCCGCCCGCGGGCCCTGCAGGTCATCTCCGGCGCGTTCACGGAATGGACCGAGCTCCGCGGCGACCGGCTCTTCGGAGACGACCGCGCGGTGGTGGGGGGACCGGCGCTCCTCGACGACCGCTGGGTCATGGTCATCGGCCAGGAGAAGGGCACCGACGCCATCAGCCGCGCGCTGCACAACTTCGGCATGCCCCATCCCGAGGGCTATCGTAAGGCGCAGCGGCTGATGCGCACCGCTGAGAAGTTCGGCATGCCGGTGGTGTGTCTCGTCGACACCCCCGCCGCGCACGCCGGGGTCGGGGCCGAGGAGCGGGGCCAGGCGTGGGCCATCGCCCAGTCGCTGATCACCATGCTCGAGCTGCGCGTTCCCGTGGTCAGCGCGGTGCTCAGCGAGGGCGGGTCGGGCGGCGCGCTGGCTCTGGCGCTGGCTGATCGTGTGCTGGCCTTCGAGAACGCGGTGTACACGGTGGCCCCGCCGGAGACGTGCGCGGCGATCCTCTATCGCGATGCCGGGCAGCGGGCGCGGGCGGCGGCCGCGCTGCGACCTGGCGTCGCCACCGCCCATCGCATCGGGCTGGTCGACGAGCTCATCCCCGAGCCGCTGCCCGGGGCCCACGCCCATCCCGAGCTCTGCGTGGCGGCGCTGCGCGGAGCGCTGATCCGCCATCTCGGTGAGCTCTGCGCCAAGGACATCGACGTGCTGCTCGAGGAACGCACCGCCAGGTATCGCCAGGCCGGCGACTGAGCCGAGCCGCGGGCTCTACGCGACCAGCTGGACCCCGCCGCTCCCCGCCGCCTCGCGCTCGGGGCGCCTGAGGAAGAACGCCGGGATGATGCCCACCGCCGAGAGGATGGCGATGAGCACGAAGGTGCGGTCGAACGCGTCGCTGAAGACCCCGCCCGCGAACTGCCGGTTGAAGTTGTCGAGCACCACGTTGCCGGTGCTGGGCTGCGCGCTCCCGGAGCTCTCCTGGGCCGACGAGGATGCGATCTTCTGCTCCAGGTAGCCGCAGTATTGCGGCCCTGTCAGCCCGGGCTGGTGGAGGGCGTTGGCGGCGGCGATCACCACCGTCGCGGGCGGCGCGCAGGTGGTCTGGCTGGCAGCGGTTCCGAACTGTCCGGCAAGGACTGTGACCAGCACCGCGATGCCCACCGATGAGGAGAGGCGCTGCAGGGTGTTGGTGATGCTCGACGCCCGCGACGTGTACTGCCGCGGCACCCGCGCCAGCGCCGCGGACATGGTCGGCATCATGGCGAAACCCATCGCGAAGCCGCGCAGCATCAGGGCGCCGATCACCAGCCAGTTCGACGAGTCGTAGTGGATCTGGGCGAGCAGGATGCTGCCCAGGGTGAGCAGGATCATGCCGGTGGCCACCACCCACTTGGGACCGATGCGGTCGGTGAGGAAGCCACCCAGAGGCATCGACACCGCGGCCATCGCCGCCTGGGGAAGCAGGAGCAGGCCGGTCTCGATGGCATCGTAGCCGTGCACCTCCTGGAGGTAGAGCGGCAGCAGCAGCATGGTGCCGAACATCGCCGTCACCACCACGAAGCTGAGCGCCATGGCCCACGAGAAGGTGCGGTCGCGAAAGAGCGACAGCTGCAGCAGCGGTTCGCGAGCGCGCAGCTGGCGGCGCACGAACGCGGCCATGAGCACGGCGCTGGCCACCAGCAGCGAGACCACCTGCGGCGACGACCAGCCCAGCTGCGTGCTGCGATCGACGGCGTACATGAGCGCGACCACCGCCGGGACGCCGGTGAGCAGACCGATGACGTCGAGGCGCAACCGCGCGGTGCGCCGGGACTCACGCAGGAAGCGGATGGCGGCGATGAAGCCGATGATCCCGATGGGCACGTTGACGTAGAAGATCAGGCGCCAGGTGAAATCCTGGACGAACCAACCGCCCAGCACCGGCCCCACCGCGGGCGCGATCAGCATCGGCACTCCGAAGATGCCCATCACCCTGCCCATCTGCTGGGGGCCGACGGCCTGCAGGATGATGGTCATGCCGATGGGCATGAGCATGCCCCCCCCGATGCCCTGCACCACCCGGAAGAAGATGAGCTCGCCGAGGTTCTGCGAGACGCCGCAGAGCATGGACGCGACCGTGAACATCACGATGGTGATCAGGTACAGCCGCTTGGTTCCCCAGCGGTCCGTCGCCCAGCCGCTGAGCGGGATCACGGCCCCCTGAGCGAGCAGGTATCCGGTCACCACCCAGGCGATCTCCGTGTAGCTGCCGGCGTGCAGATCGCGCTGCAGCGTGGGGATGGCGATGTTGACGATGGTGGAGTCGAGGATCGTCATGATGGTGCCGCTGAGCACCACGGCGAGCGCGATCCACTTGTACTCGAAGCGGCCCACCCGGTCGGGGGTGGCGCTCACCTCGCCGGGCGTCGGCGGGCGTTCGGTCACGGTGGTGTCGGCCATGCGTCGATGACCATACGCCCCCGCGGTTCGAGCGGGCTCTGGCCGCGCCGGGCCGGCGGATCAGCGCGTGGCCAGCCCCTCGGCGAGGCCGGCACGGCGGCCCGCCTTGACCCGGCGCATGGCGGCGTCGGCATGCTGGAGAAGACCGTCGACGCTGTCGGCGTTGTCGGGGAACATGGCCACGCCGCACGAGATGGTCACCCCCGCCCCGCACAGCTCAGGGTCGTCGCGCACCCGGATCTCGAACGACGTGCTGATGCGCAGCCCGACCGTCGCGGCCTCCTGCTGGTCGGCCCCGGGGAGGACGCACACGAACTCGTCACCGCCGTAGCGGGCAGCGGAGTCCTCGCGGCGAAGGGAGTCGTGGAAGACCTGGGCGAGGATGGTGAGCACGCGGTCGCCGGCGGAGTGGCCGAAGGTGTCGTTGACCGCCTTGAACCGGTCGAGATCGCAGAAGACGACTCCCAGCGACGTGTTGCGGCGGCGCGCCCGGGCCACCTCCTGATCGAGCGTGCGGGTGAGCTGGCGGTGGTTGGCCAGGCCGGTGATGCTGTCGAGGTGGGCCTGGTCGAGCTCACGCTCGTACCGGCGTGCCCGCTCGATGGCTCGGGCCGCCTCGTCGGCGAGCGCGGACACCACGCTGACGTCCTCCTCCCCCCACACCAGCTCCTGGCGGCTGGAGGTGAGCACGTAGACGCCGATGACCTCGTCGTCGATGATCAGCGGCGCCCCGATCGCGGAGAGGATCACGCCCCGCCTCAGGCCGAGAAGCTGCTCACGCACCTGCTCGCTGAGGCTCTCCTGGGCCAGGCCGACGTCGTACGCCGTCGGCCACACCAGCGGACGGCTGGCGGAGAAGACCCGTCCCGCCAGGCCCTCACCGGGGGCGAGCGTGACGTCGAGGTTGTCGGCGTCGAGTGAGCTGACCCCGGCGGGGGCGAGGTAGAGCGGAAGCGGCCGCAGCCGATCGGCGACCACCTCGTAGAGGAGAAGGGCCGCCTGGGTGGTCAGCGGGTAGGAGTCGCGGCTGGTCTCGAGAACGGCGCGGGTCACCCCGAGCACGTCGATGGCGGTGCCCACGCGCTCGGCGGCGAGGCCGTGAGCGGTGCGGCGCAGCTCGTCGGATTCGGCGATGGCGCCGACCGCCTTGGCCTGGGCGACCACCACGATCTGCAGCCCGGTCAGGAACGCCAGGGCCAGGAGCAGGGTGGCGACATCGCCGTGCAGCCACACCAGCCACACCGCCGCCAGAGCGCCGTCGGAGAGGAGTGTGGCGGCGGCCAGCGCGCGTGCCCGAGCCTGCGCCGGCGCGCTCAGGACGACCGTGGCGAAGAGCAGGACGGCGACCACGTCGATGCGCTCCAGGTACCCGGCGGCCAGGGAGACGATGAGGCCTGCGATCAGCGCCCCCAGCAGCGCCCGCAGGACCACCGCGGCCTCGCGCCACATCCACTCGCGGCCGAGCAGCCCGACGGTGAGCGCGCCATACAGCCCCCCGCCCACCCCGAGGGCGAGCTCGGCATCCCAGCGGGCCGCCGGCAGGGGAAGCGTGAGCAGTCGCACCAGGAGCGCAGCGAACATCAGCACCACGGCGAATCCCGCGGCGCGCCGGGGCGCGGCCGAACGTGGTCCCACCATTCCCTCTTTGACTACCCTGCAGCGATTGCGGCAGCGTCGGCGTATCTTTTCAGACGGCGTCGCGGCCTGTGACCTTTGTTACCGAATCGGAAGAGCCCCGCTTGTGGGCTGTCTCGCGGCGTGGTAGCGTTGCGCCGACGAACCGACGTTCGCACGGCCAGGCCCACCCTGAGCACGCACCCCACGTATGAGCACCAGCCTCCTCCATCTCGCCGACCTGCACCTGGATCGTGCCTTCGCGGGCATGGGCTGCCAGGGTGAGCTGGCGATCCGGAGGCGGCTGGGCCTGCGAGAGGCGCTGAAGCGAGCCGGGCACACCGCCCAGGAGCGGGGGTGCGCGGCCATCAGCATCGCCGGCGACCTCTACGAGCACGACCGGGCGGGAGCCGACACTGCCATCCACCTCGCCGACACGTTCGCCTCCTGGGCTCCCATCGAGGTGCTCCTCGCCCCGGGCAACCATGACGCGCTTCTCTCCGGTTCGATCTACAGCCGCACCGAATGGCCGGCCAACGTGCACCTCTTCGACACCGCGGTGCTGCGTCCCCATCCCCTCGCCGACGGTCTCACCGTCTGGGGCCTGGCTCACCTCGAGCCCGCCTGGCAGGGCGATCCGCTGGCCTGCGCACCGGTCGGCGGTGACGGCGGCGTCCACCTCGCCCTCTTCCACGGGGCCGAACTCGGCTCGAGGCCCGATGGCAAGTCCATCCACGGGCCGTTCCACGCCGACGACGTGCGCGAGCGCGGCTTCGCCGCCGCCCTCTGCGGGCACTACCATCGCCGCCGCATCGACGAGGCCGGCGCGCTAGTCTACCCCGGCAGCCCCGAACCGCTCACCTTCGACGAGTCCGAGCCGCGCGGCGCCGTGCTCGTCGACGTGGCGGGCGACGGCACCATCAGCTACGAGCCGCTCACCGACAATCGCTGGCACGCCCGCACCGCGCGCGCCGACGTGTCCTCGGCGCGCAGCCTCGCTGATGTCGTCGATGCCGCCTGCGCCGCCGCGGCGGTCGCCTGCGGCGGGCTCGACCCCGACCGCACCATGCTCCGGGTCGACCTCGTTGGCGAGATCGACCACACCGTCTCCACCGACACCTTCACCGTCGAGACCTCGGTGCGCGACGGCTGTGGCGCCGTGGCAGTGCGCGCCCGGGACCTGACCACGCCGGCGCTGGACCTGGCGTCGATCAGCGGCGACGGGGTTCGCAGCGCCTTCGCCCGGGCGGTCGCCGAGGCCGCGGAGGCAGCCGACGAGCGCCAGATGGCCGTCCTCGACGACGCTCTGCGCTACGGGCTCCAGGCGCTGGGCGGAGCGGAGATCGGGCTCCGATGAGGCTGCACCGGCTCGAGATCGGCGGCTTCGGCAGGCTCAGCGACTTCTCCGCCGACTTCGACCCGCGCATCACGGTCCTGCTCGGCGACAACGAGTCGGGCAAGTCGACCGTCCAGCGGGCTCTCCGGGCCGCCCTCTACGGCCTCGACGCGGGCGGCCCCGGACGGCCCACCGACCGCAGTGACTGGGCGCGGTGGACGCCGTGGGCGGGGGAGGGCTATTCCCTCGCCCTCACCTATGACCTTGGCGACGGCCGCCGCCTGCGTGTGGCCCGGCGCTTCGAGCAGCGCGACCACACCTGCCAGGTGCAGGAGATCGGTGGCGGAGACGTGACCGCCCAGGTGCGGGTGGGTCGCACGGTGTCGCCGGGGCTGGTTCACCTCGGCATCGACGAGGACGTGTTCTGCGCCAGCGCGTGCGTTGGCGAGGATGGGCTGCGCCTGGGCGCGGGAGATGCGCCCGCCGCCCGCGCCACCGAGATGCAGGAGGCGATCGAGCGCCTCGCCGACTCGGGCGGGGGCACCACCGGCGCCGAGGCGCTGGCGGCGATCAGCGACGCCATCGGCCGCGTCGGGTCGGAGCGCAGATCGGGGAGCCCCCTGGGGCGCGCCGTCAACCGCCTCCGCCAGCTCGAGGTCCAGGTCGAGGACGCCCGTCGCAGCCTGCGCGCTCTCGCCGCCGATGAGGAGCGACTGCGTGCCCTGGAGGTGACCGCCCACACTGCCGAGGAGCGCCGCCTCGATGCGGAGCGCCGCTGGTTGCTGGGACGGCTGGCCGCGATCGCAGCCCAGCGGGCCGACCTCGAGTCGACCGATGCCGAGGTGGCCCAGATGGCAGCGGAGATGGAGGGCACCGCCCAGCTGGCGACATTCCCCCTCGAGGCCGAGGACCGCGTCGCCTCGCTGGCCGCCGAGGTCCTCGAGTCCCAGCGCGCCGCCGACGAGGCCCGGGCACGCTCGGAGGCGGCGGCTCCGCAGCTGGCGGAGGTGCGCCGGCGCCGCGCTGAGATCGCCGCCGGGCTGCGCGCCCTCGGCCGGGGCGGCGCCGTCGATGACGCCGCGGTCGCCGAGGCCTCCGCCCTGGAGCGGAGGCTGGCGGAGACGCTGGCCGGGCGGCGACGCAGCGAGGAGCTCGCGGCCGCCGCCGGGCGGCGCGAGGCTCTCCGTCGCGAGATCGCTGCCACGGGGGTGGCGGGCACCAGCGCGGCCGGTGTGGAGGCGGCCATCGAGCTCGTCGACGTGGCCAGGGGCGGCCGCTCCAGCCGGGTCGCCAAGCTCGGCGCCACCGTGGCGCTCTGTGCCGGCGCCGTCGCCGCGGCGCTGTCGGCGGCCTCGCGGCATGGCCTCTGGGCGCTGGTCGCGGCCGGGGTCGCCCTGGTCGCGACCCTGCTCATCCTCAGCGTCGATAGGTTGTTCGCCGGCGACGCAGAGCACGCCCGGCGCCGCCTCGCCCGCCTCTGCCCCGGTGTCGAGCTGGACGGAGAGGGCCTCGAGCGCCTCGCCGAACGCCTCCCCCGGCTGCGTGCCCTCCACGCCGAGCTGCAGCGCGAGGACCTTCGCGTCGAGACTCTCGCGGCCGAGGTGGAGACCGCCGCTGCTCGCCTCGGAGAGCTGGCGCAGGCCGCCGCCTCCCTGGCATCACACTGCGAGATCAGCCCGGTGCGGTCGCGCGGGGCTCGCAGCGCCGAGGAGACGGTGCGTGACGTCCTCGATGCGGTCTCCGGCGCCGCCGGCATCGATCGGCGCCGGGAGGAGCTCAGCGCCGAAGACGCCATCCTCGAACAGCGCGAGGCGGACCTCGACGACCTGGCCGGCGACACCACCGCACGCCGGCGCGCCGCGGACGCCGCTCGGGCTCGGCTGGTGCGGGTCCTCGAGCTTGCCGGGGTGCCGTCCTCGCTGCCACCCTCGGAGGCGGTGGTCGCCTTCCGGGCCGGTTGCACCGGACGGCGGCGCCACGACGCGGCGATCCGGCGCCTGGGCGAGCTGCGACGGCGCAGCTCGCTGGGGGCGGATGTCAAGTCCCTGGACCGCCTCGCGGTCGAGCTCGAGGCGAGGCTGGCCGCCCGCGGCGGCGACCCCGCCGACATCGCAGCCGCCGAGCCACTCGACCACTCCCGCCTCCAGGATCTGGAGACCGAGTCGGAGCACGCTCGTCAGGGAGCGGTGGCGGCCTCGACGGAGGCGGCCGCGCTGCGGGCCCGCTTGGCCGCGATGCGCGCCACCGTGCCGGCGCTGGCCGATCTCGAGGACGAGCGCGCTGTGTGCCTGGCGGCGCGCGACCGTGGCCTGCACCAGCTCGCCGCCCTGCACCGTGCCGCTGAGCTGATCGCCGACGCCACCCGCGGCATCCACCGGGACCTGGCGCCGCGACTGGCCGCCTCGGTCGCCGAGCGCCTCGCCCTGCTCACCGAGGGTCGCTACGCTGCGGTCAACGTCGACACCTCTCATTTCGAGGTCTCGCTGCTCGGCGGCGATCGTCTCGAACTGGTGCCGCTCGACGTCGTCTCCCACGGGACCCGCGACCAGGTCTCCCTGCTGCTCCGGCTGGCGCTTGCTGAGGTCCTCAGCGGAGCTGGCGAGGGGGTGCCGCTGCTCCTCGACGAGCCCTTGCTCAGCGCCGATCCGCAGCGCCGCGCCACCGCGCTGCGCTTTCTCTGGAACCTCTCGGCGACCAACCAGGTGGTCCTCAGCACCTCGGATCCGGGCATGGTCGATGCGCTCGAGGGGGTGTGTGACGGGCAGGCACCGGCGGTGCTGACCATGCCTTCGGGCGCATCGACGATCGAGACCACGGGACGGGTCATTGCCATGGCGCGCCTGCTCTGACCGGCGCGGTCAGAGCAGGGCCGCGATCCTGGCCAGGCCCGCCAGCTCCGACGCGTCGTCGCTGAACAGCGGGATTCGCACCGCATCGGTGCCGCCCAGCCTCTCCAGCCGGCCCAGCTGGCGGGCGTCGCGCTCCGCGATGGCGTGGAACTGCAGCCAGCTCTCACCGATGACCTGGAGGGACTCGCGGGCCACCCTGTGTCCCAATCTCTGGCTCAGCCAGGCAGCCAGCCGTTCGTCGTCGGCGAGGGCCTGCGCGGTGGCCAGGGCGGTGCGGTCTCGCAGCGAATCCGGCAGGGCGCGGTTGGCCACCACGCCACGCAGAGGCATGCGGTATTCACGCAACCGTGAGGCGAAGTACTCGGCCTCGCCGAAGGGCACCGGCTCCAGCGTGGTCACGATCACAAATCCCACCTGGGGGCTGCGCAGCAGGCGGTAGACATCGCGGGCGCGCTGCTGGACGCCTCCGTAGATCTTCTGCAGATCGCCGACGAACTCCGCCACCTCGCTGAGCACGTCGGCGCCGAGCAGGCGGTCGGCCATGCGCAGGAACGGCGTCGCAGCCAGGTTGACGGCGCGCATGCCGAACAGGGTCGGCCCGGAGAGCCAGCTGAGCATCTTGGCGCCGACGAAGTCGGTGAGCCGGTTGGGCGCCTCCAGGAAATCGAGCGCGTTGCGCGAGGGCGGGGTGTCGATGATCAGGGTGTCGTACTCGCCCGCCTGATGGAGCTCGTACAGCGCCTCCATGGCCATGTACTCATGCGAGCCGATGAAGGAGTCGCTGATGCCCTTGTAGAAGCGGTTGCTGAGGATGCGCTGAGCGTCGCGGCGGGTGGGTGCCATCCGCACCACCATGCGGTCGAACGTCGACTTCATGTCAAGCATGGCAGCAACAAGCTCCCCCTCGACCTCGATTCCCGCCCGGCGAAGCCTGGCCCGGGAGACCTTGACCGGCTCGGTGCCGATCTCACGCAGCCCCAGGGCGGTGGCCAGCCTGCGGGCCGGGTCGACGGTGAGCACCAGCACCTTCTTGTCGCTGCGCTGGGCCATGGCCAGCCCGAGGGCGGCGCTGATGGTGGTCTTGCCGACACCGCCGCTGCCGCTGCAGATGATCACCTCCAGGCCCTCGAGCCGGTCGACCAGGCTGGTGGCGGCGCTCACCGGCCCGCTCCGTCGCCGTCGACCAGCGCCGTCGCCGCGGCGCGGCTCGTGGCCAGCCCGGTGCGGTGCGCCATGAGCGGCACGTCGACCACGGGGACGGCGAGCTCAGCTCGCAGATGACGGGACTGCACCTCGGCCGCCCGGTACAGCCTCTCGCCCAGCTCCAGGTCGGCTCCGAGGTGAGCCACGCCCGGGATCCGGGCCCGGATGTCGGCGTCCGCGGTGGCCAGGTCGGCGAGCACCCTGCGCGCGGGCCCGGGCAGCGGTTCGGGCGGCATGCGGTTGAGCACGCAGAGACCCACGTTGACGGTGCGCTGCTTGGCCAGGTCGCGCTGCAGCTCGATCGTCTCCACCACCGGCATCTCCTCGGGGAGGGCGGTGAGCACCGCGCTGGTGCGGCGGCCGTCGGAGATGACCCCGTCGATCCACTCGATCTGGCTGCGGATCAGGCCTCCGCGCACCAGCTCCAGCATGGAGCGAGCGGCGCGGAGCTGAGCGAGGATGTGCCCGCTGGCACTGCAGTCGACCACGATCAGGTCCCAGGCCGGGCGCTTGTTCTCGTCGCGGCGCCGCTCTTCAAAGGCGATCTTGCCGGTCACCAGCATGTCGCGCGGGCCGGGAACCGCGGTGGCGATGAAGTCGAAGACGCGCGACAGCGGGGTCATGCGGGCCAGCCGGGGCACCTTGAAGTAGAGGCGCAGGTACTCCTGGAACGACTCCTCGGCGTGGAGCGCGAGGACGCTGACGCCGGGCTGCACCACCTCCGGCCTGAAGCCCGCACCCTTGGAACCCAGCGCCGCCGACAGGTCGCCCTTGGGCTCCACCTCGATGCCGAGGACCTCCTTGCCCTGCCTGGCCCCGAGCAGGCAGAGAGCCGCGGCGACGGTGGTCTTGCCGGTGCCGCCCTTGCCCGCCACGAAGATGATGCGGCGGCTGAGGAGCTCGTCGAGCAACCCCGCGGCGGGGCGTGAGGCGCGCTTCCTAGCCGGCAGAGCGCGCCGCCTCGAGAACGGCGGCAGCGTGCCCGCCGGCCTTGACGGCGCGCCACTCGCGCTGCACCGCGGCGTCGGCTCCGACCAGGAAGGTGCTCCGCTCCACGCCCTGGTAGGTGCGCCCGTACATCGACTTGTCCACCCAGAGCCCGAGGGCATCGATGAGGACCCGGTCGGGGTCGCTGATCAGAGGGATCCCCAGCCCGCATTTGGCTGCGAAGCGGTCGTGGCTCCTCGCGGAGTCGGGGGACACCCCGTACACGTCCACGCCCGCCGCCTGGAAATCGCTGAGCAGGGCAGTGAACTCCCTGCCCTCGATGGTGCAGCCGGGGGTGTCGTCCTTGGGGTAGAAGTAGAGCACGGTGCGCCGGCCGCGGAGGTCGTCACGGCGCACTCGCCCGCCCCCGCCCAGCTCGAGGTCGAAGTCGGGCAGCGCTGTGTTGGTGCTCATCGGATTGCCTCCGCTCGGATCTCGGTGCTGGCGAGCGTCCCGGGACAGCCAGTCTAGTGATGCCGTCACGGGCAACGGCGGAGATGACACGGCTGCCTATACTCGGCGGGCCATGGGCACCCGCACACCGAGCCGCGCCGGCGGTCCCGGGCCGAGAAGAGCGGCGCGAGAGACGGGTGCGCAGGTGCCCGACCTGATCGCTGCCGCGACTCCGCCCGCCGGGGCGCGGCGAGCGGTCACCGGCCTGCTGTTGCGCTTCATCTCGTGCGGACTCCTGGCGCTGGGCTTCGGGTTGGCATGGCGAGTGACCCTGGCGCCCGCGACCATCGCGCCGGGCTCCGCCTTCGCAGGCATCTTCTCGCTGCTCATCGGCTTCATCGCCGGCGGCATCCTCTGGTACCTGCACGACGCCCGCCGCCGCCGCCAGGTCCCCGACTCGGTCAGCGACGAGCGCCTGATCTTCTCGTTCATCGTCTTCGCGGTGATGCCCTTCGCCGTGCTGCTGCTGATCGGCCTGGTCTGGCTGGTGGCGCTGCTCATCGGGGTCGCCTGAGGGACGGTCAGTTGAGGGCGGCGCGCAGCCGGCAGGCAACCTCCTCGACAGCGTCACGGTCGGAGGCGTCGGGCGGCGCACACTCGAGGTAGTGGCGAAGGTCTGCGAGGGCGCCCCCGTTGTGGCCGGTCCTCCAGAGCAGGAGGCCGCGGTCGCGGCGCTCGGTGGGCTCATCCGGGAAGAGCGCGACGCACCGATCGGCCGCGCGAACCGCCATGTCCCAGCGTTCCAACGATGAGTAGCAACCCCGGAGGTTGCGCGACATCCTGGCCAGCATGAGCCGGCCCGTGGCGGGGAGCAGCCATGCCGGCTGCAGGCTGCCGGGGTCGCTTCCGGTGGCGGCGGCCACCAGCCTCGTGGCAGCCTCGATGTCGAGCACCTCGCCGTGCGACGGCTCCGCGAGCACGCCGTCGACGCGCACCCCGAAGTGGCCGGGGAGGCCGATGCCCTCCACGCTCAGCCCGGCGCGACGCCCCACCGCCATCCAGAGAGCGGCGCAGCTGATCGGGATCCCGGCTCCGCGCTGCAGGACCAGGTGCAGGTAGTGCGCCCGCGGATCGCCCCCGCCCGAGCGTCGCAATCCCACGCGGTCACGCAGGAACGCGTGGGTGATGCCGATCGCCTCTGAGCCGCGGGCACCGTCCAAACACCTCCTCAGGTCGTCGGCGAGGGCGTCGATGATGCGCAGCGCACCCTCGACGTCCACCTCCCTGCAGTCCTCCGCCGCCAGCCACAGCGCGCCCTCGGCGATGTCGCCCCGAGGGTCGCCCGCGCAGCTGAGGAGCGCTTGGCGAGGGTCCACCTCCATCGGGCAATGATGCACCGATCCCGGGGAGCCGGCGCAACGGCCCACGGGGCCGCGAGCGCGCGTTGGTAGACTGGCTCGATGCTTCTCGAGGAGATCTCCGGACCGGAGGACGTGAAAGGGCTCGGGAGCGCCGATCTCGAACGGCTCTGCAACGAGGTCCGCGAACGCCTCATCAGCGCGGTGGCGCGGACCGGTGGCCATCTCGGTCCCAACCTGGGCGTCGTCGAGCTGACGGTGGCGATGCATCGGGTCTTTGATTCGCCGCGCGACCGCATCGTCTTCGACACGGGCCACCAGGCGTATGTGCACAAGATGCTGACGGGGCGCGCGGAGCGCTTCGACACGCTGCGCCAGCACGGGGGGATGAGCGGGTACCCGTCACGTTCCGAGTCCGAGCACGACATCGTCGAGAACTCGCACGCTTCGACGGGCCTGAGCTACGCGCTCGCCCTGGCCACCGCCCGCGAGCTGCGCGGCGAGGGAGGCAAGGTGATCTGCGTCATCGGCGACGGCGCGCTCACCGGCGGCATGGCATACGAGGCGCTCAACAACATCGGCCAGCGCCAGCCCGAGATGATCATCATCCTCAACGACAACGGCCGCTCCTACGCACCTACGGTGGGAGGCATCGCCGAGAACCTCGGACAGCTGCGGCTCTCGCCCAAATACGAGCGAGCCAAGGGTGCCGCGGGGCACACGCTGCGCCAGCTGCCCGTGGTCGGTGAGTCGGCGTACGGCGCCGCCAAGCGGATGAAGGATTCGCTGAAGCAGCTGGTCAGCCCCATCTCCATCTTCGAGACGCTCGGGCTCAAGTACGGCGGACCCATCGACGGTCACGACATCCGCGCCCTGGAGAAGGCGATGCGCGATGCGTCGGCCTTCCGTGGGCCGGTGGTGATCCACGTGGTCACCGACAAGGGCCACGGCTATGCCCCGGCGGTCGGTGACGAGGTCGACAAGTTCCACGGTGTGTCCAGCTTCGACCCCAGCAACGGCAGCTTCTCCAGCAAGCCGGCGGCGTGGACGGATGTGTTCGGCGACGCTCTGCTGGAGGCGGCCGAGGCCGACGAGCGCATCGTCGCCATCACGGCGGCGATGGCCTCGTCGACAGGACTGCTGCCGTTCGCGGAGCGCTTCCCGGACCGCTTCTTCGACGTGGGCATCGCCGAGCAGCACGCGGTCACGTTCGCGGCCGGGCTGGCCATGCAGGGCATGCGGCCGATCGTCTGCATCTACTCCACCTTCCTGCAGCGCGCCTTCGACCAGGTCACCTGCGATGTCGCGCTGCACAAGCTTCCCGTGACCTTCGTCCTCGACCGCGCGGGCATCACCGGTGACGACGGCGCCTCACACCACGGCATGCTCGACCTCGCCTATCTCCGTCTCGTCCCCGGCATGACGGTGAGCGCCCCGAGCTCGCCCGACGAGCTCCGCCGCATCTTCGCCACCGCCCTCGCCCATGACGGCCCCTTCGCCATGCGCTACCCGCGCGGCAGCGCGCCCAACGCCGGCTCCGCGCCGCTGCGACCGCTGGAGATCGGCCGGATGTCGGTGGTTCGCGAGGGCACCGACCTGGCGCTTCTGGCCGTCGGCAAGATGGTGGGCGTGGCCACGGCCGCCGCCGAGTCGCTGCAGGCTGAGGGGGTGAGCTGCACGGTGGTCGACGCCCGCTTCGTCAAGCCGATCGATCCCGATCTGCCCGAGCTGGCGGCGCGACATCGCGCGGTCCTGACCATCGAGGACGGCACCACCATCGGCGGCTTCGGCGACGCGGTGCTCGAGGCGCTGGCGGAGGCCGGCCTGGCCGTCCCGCTGCACCGGTTGGGTCTGCCGGACCGGTTCATCGAGCACGGCGCCCAGGCGTTGCTGCTGCACAAGTTCTCGCTCGATGCCGAGGGGATCGCCGAGGCCGCCCGCGCGCTGCTCCGCGCCCATCGCCCCACCGTCCTCGCCGGATAGCACTCGCCGCTGCGGCGGGCGGCTTGTCGCCCGCGCCCACCTCTGACCGGACCATTTCGGTGCGCCCTCCATGAAGCTTTCGCCTCCCACCGCGCCTAGGCTGAGCACGTGCACCCGGACGACACGGATCATGCTGAACTTGGCGGGAACCTCGTCCTGACCGGCGCGACGGGGTTCGTGGGCGGCGCGCTGCTCGCCGAGATCCTCACCACCACCACCGCGCGCGTGACCTGTCTGGTTCGCGCCGGAGACCTGTGGGAGGCCCGGGACCGCGTGGTCTCGGCCCTGCGGCCGTGGCTCGGTGTCGAGCTCGCGGAGGAATCGCTCACGCGCGTGCTCGCGCTGCCCGCCGACATCACACTGCCGCGCCTGGGCCTGAGCGAGGGCACCTGGTACGACCTCGCGGAGTCGTCGGCGCACATCGTGCATTGCGCGGCCACCGTGCGTTTCGACGAGCCGCTGGAGGTCGCGCGCGCCGTCAACGTCGGGGGTGCGCGGCGCATCGTCGAGCTGGCCCGTGCGGCTGTGGGCCTGGGGGCCCTGAAGCGCGCGGTGATGGTGAGCACCACCTTCGTCGCCGGGACCACTCCACGGGCCTTCGCGGAGCACGAGCTCGACATCGGCCAGGCGTTTCGAAACACCTATGAGCGTTCCAAGTTCGAGGCCGAGCAGGAGGTTCAGGCCGCGGGCGCCGGGCTGCCCATCTGTGTTGTGCGGCCATCGATCGTCGTCGGCCATTCCGACACGGGACAGACGACGGCGTTCAACGTGCTCTATGTCCCGCTTCGACTTCTCCTCCGCCGCCCCGGCTCGGCGACGCTGCCGGTGCGCGCCGATGCGACCCTCGACACCGTTCCCGTCGACTGGGTGGCGCAGGTGATCCTGGCGGTGCTCACCTCCGGCCAGGATGGGATGGCCTATGCCGCGGCAGCCGGCACGGACGCGGTCACGGCCGCGGAGCTCGCCGGCCTCGCCGCCAAGGTGTTCGACATCGATCCGCCGTGCCTGCTGCCGGCGGCCGCCTCCGACGAGGTCCTTCTGCAGGCGGCCATGGCCTGGCGAGATCGGCTCAGCGCTCGGGAGAGCGCCGCGCTGGGCGTGTACGCACCGTACATGGTGCGTGCCGCACGGTTCGACAGCTGGCGTGCCGAACGCCTGATGCTGCGTCATGGCCGGCGCCAGCTCGATTCGCGAGCGGTTCTGACCCGTTGCCTGGAATACGCGCGGGCCACCGAGTTCGGCAAGCTGCGAGCCCTTGCTCCGGCGCGGCGGCGCAGAGCCGCGGTGGCAACGCAGTCGGCCGTGGCCTGACCGGCCCTCCGCGGCGACTGCGACGATCACGGTCGCTGAGCGCGCGGCACGCCGGCACAATAGTGCGGGATTCGAGCTGAATCCGGCCATGAGGGAGAGGGGTGGAACACGGGCGTCCGATCGCCGAGCACGCGCTGTTGTCCGACTGCTCATCGGCGTCGCTGCTCCATCGCGACGGCTCCATCGACTGGCTGTGCCTGCCTCGCTTCGACAGCCCGGCGGTGTTCGCGCGCATCCTCGACGAGCGTGCCGGACACTGGTCGATTCATCCCTCTGGAGCGTTCACGACGAGACGCAGGTATCTACCGGGCACGCTCGCCGTGGAGACGACGTTCACGACGGATGGTGGCGTCGTCCGGTTGGTGGATGCGATGGCCGTGCGTGAGGGTCAGCGCGGCCACGATCTCGGTCTCGATGCTCCCCACGAGCTCCTGCGCACCGTCGAGGGCGTCGAGGGACGTGTCGAGCTCGCCCTCGAGCTGGCTCCGCGTCCCGAGTACGGCCTGGTGCGGCCCCTGTTCCGCCACACCGCGGACGGCGGCCGCACCTTCGGCGGACCCAATCAGCTGGCGGTCAGCGCCGGCGTGCCGGTGACCGTCGAGGGCTCCACCATGCGCGCTCGCTTCGAGGTGGCGCGCGGCCAGAGCGTGGGGTTCGCGCTGCGCTGGTCCGCGGCCGAGAGCCCGGCGCCGCAACCAACTCCCGCGGCCGATGTCGCCGGTCATCTCGCCGACACCGTCGAGGCCTGGCAGTCCTGGGAGGCCCTCCACGACATCTACCCCAGCGCCGAGCGCGAACTGGTCCGGCTCAGCTCGCGCGTGCTCAAGGGCCTCACCTACCGTCCCACCGGAGCCATCGTCGCCGCGCCCACGACATCTCTGCCCGAGACGGTGGGCGGCGAACGCAACTGGGATTACCGATTCGCCTGGATCCGCGACGCCAGCCTCACGCTCCAGGCGCTGTACATCGGCAGCTGTCCGGACGAGGCGGTGGACTTCGTGTCCTTCATGACCAGCTCCGCCGGCGGGGGGGCGGGCGACGAGAACGCCCTGCAGATCATGTACGGGATCGGCGGTGAGCACGACCTCAGCGAGCGCGAGCTGCCTCATCTGGCCGGCTGGCGCGGATCGCGTCCCGTGCGTGTCGGCAACGGCGCCTGGGCGCAGACCCAGCTCGATGTGTACGGCGAGCTGCTCGACACCCTGTATCGCTATCGCGAGCAGCTCGGCGAGCTCCATCCGGAGATCCAGCGATTCGCCGCCGAGCTGGCCGACAACGCCGCGCGCCGCTGGGAGGGGCGCGACGCGGGAATGTGGGAGATGCGCGGCGAGCCACGCCATCACCTCTCCTCCAAGGTGCTCTGCTGGACCGCCCTGGACCGGGCCGTCAAGCTGGCGCCGGCGTTCGGCGAGCACGCCAGGACCGCTCAATGGGCAGAGCAACGCGACCGCATCCGCGATGCCGTGCTGACACGCGGCTGGAGCGAGACGCGCCAGGCATACGCGCAGTCCTTCGAGTCCGACGAGCTCGATGCGGCCGCCCTGCTCATGCCCCTGGTCGGATTCCTCCCGGCGACCGATCCGCGCATGCGCGCGACCATCGAGGCGATCGCGCGCGATCTCACCGACGACGGTCTGGTGCTGCGCTACCGCAACACCGAGGGGATGAACCTCGACGGCCTGTCAGGCGAAGAGGGCACCTTCGTGATCTGCTCCTTCTGGCTGGTCTCCTGCCTGGCCAGGGCGGGCGAGGTGGAGCGCGCGGAGGCGCTCTTCGCGCGCCTCTGCGGATTCGCCAACGATCTGGGGCTGCTCGCCGAGGAGATCGACGGCCGCACCGGCGAGCACCTCGGCAACTTTCCCCAGGCCTTCAGCCACATCGGTCTGATCACCGCGGCGTGGGAGATCGACCAGGCCCGGGGCTGACCCGCGTCAGCCGGTGCGTAGCCCAGGGGCACGGTGACGGTTCCTCGCAGGTAGCCGTTGCCGGCACCCGCCGAGGCGCGTGGTGGTCGCTCATCCCAGACGCGATCGAGCGCCTCGTCCAGGGTGGCCAGGGCGCTGTCCGGTGGCTGGTGGCCGGCCACGATGTGGAGGGTGAGTCATCGTCAAGCGGGAGCAGCTCGACAAGGGCGGCGCGGACCACGGTCTGGGGCTCAGTCGTGTCGGCCGGGACGATGAGACCGCTCCCGAGGCGGGCACCGACCTGCTCGGTCAGGCTCCTCAGCGCGAAGAGCGCCATCTCGTCCCTGTCCTGGAAGTCGTGCTGCAGCAGGCCCACCGACACGCCCGCCGCGGCCGCGTCGGGCTACAGCGACCCAGGACGCAGGTAGGCGAGGGGATCCACCGGGACAGCGTCGACGCGCACCTCGAAGTGCACGTGGGCCCCGGTGGAATTCCCGGTCGACCCCTCCAGGCCGATGGGGTCGCCGCCGTGCACCGCCTGTCCGGCTTTGACGAGCAGCTTGTCGAGATGCCCGTACAGGCTGATCATGCCGCCGCCGTGGGCGATGACCACGTAGTTGCCGTAGCCCACCAGGTGTCCCTGGCCGTCCGTCTCGGCTCCGGCCAGAGCCACCACGCCGGCCGCCGCCGCCTGCACCGGCGTATCCATGGGAGCGGCGATGTCGAGGCCGGTATGGAAATGCGGGTAGGTGATGCCGCCGACCCGCATCGCCGGCTCGAACGCCAGGGTGGTCGGTCCGAAGCCCTGGGTGATCGCTCCCGCCAGCGGAGGGCTGAGCAGCGGGGTGCCCGCGGCTCCGCCGCCCGGTAGCCCCGATGTCAGAGGAGCGCCGCCCGCGGACTGCGCGGCCCTGGCGATGGCGGCCTGCTCCGCCAGAGCGGCCTGCACCGCCTGGACGTCGTAGTCGACCGCGGCGCGCACCGGCGCGGGCTGGGAGGACGCGGCGGCAACCAGCGCCGACGCGCTGCCCGGATCCTGCGCGGCCGTGGCGTAGACGACGTATTCCTGCTGCAGAGTGCCTTCCAGCCGGGTTGCCAGCTGACGCTGCTGGGTCGCCAGGCCCGTCGCGTCGCGGTTGGCTCCGCCGCCGGGTGCCTGGCCGGCATCGGTCGGCGGCTGCGCGAGCGCCTCGAGATCAGCGGCCTGGCGGGTGACGGCGGTCTCCAGCCCGCTGATCCGTCCGAGCAGCTCCTCCCCTGTCCCGGACGCCGTCGAGCCAGCCGACGACGTGTGGTTCGGCGCACCGGCCGAGCTCGCCAGCCGGGCGCGGATGGCGGGCGCGTGGGCGCCGGTCGGGGTCCCTGCCGCGACGGCGATCCCCCCGAGAAGCAGCGCGGCGGGGATCACGACGATCCCGGCCGCGCGGTGCCAGCGGCCCACGCGACGCCTGCTGATGAGCAGTGCCGCGGCGGCCACCACCAGGGTGAACGCGATCACCAACCAGCCGGTGGATGCGCCCCCGCCGCCCGCCGGCCGGCCGTGCGCAGGCACCATCGCCGCGGCCGGCTGCGCCTGGGTCCCGAAGTGCTGGAGCGTGGGCTGTTCGACGCCGACGTTGGCGGGGGTGCCGAGCAGGCCGAGGAGCGAACCGAGCACCGACGCCGTGTTTCCGAGCACCGAGTCCCCGCCGGTGCTGGCCGTGCTCGAAGGCGACCCCCCGCCGGGCATCCACGGAGAGCCGGGGAGCGACGACGCCGAGCTCGAGCCGCCCGGGGTGGCGCCGGGGGCCGGCAGCGCGTTGGTGCCCGAAGGGAGCGGCAGCGACAGGCTCGGCGTGGGCAGAGGCAGCGGGGGCAGCGACGGGACCGGCAGCGAGGGGGTGGGCAGGGGCGGGACTGTGATCGCCGGCAGGCTGATGGCGAGGCTGGGGGTGGGCAGGGGCAATGCCGCGGACTGCGCGCTGACGGACGGGGCCGCGGTGGCCGCCCACCACGCCGCAAGGGCGGCACAGAGCGCGGCTGCGCCCAGTCCCGCCGCGCCCTTGTGCCTTCTTCTCACAATCGATCTCCCTGGCGAATCGTCGCCGCGCCCGCTGCGTGAACCTGGGTCACCGAATGCCGGCCCCATCAACCCGCTGAGCGAACCACCCCCCTCCAGCCATTCTGCCCGCCGTGTACCCGGGCTGGCCAGCCGGTCTTCTCAGTTAAACGTCGCGGGGCGGCCAGATCCTGCCCCGGCATCGGCCTCGGCGAGCTGCGGTTGGCGCAGGAGCGCAGCGCGCAGGGGGCCGGCGAGCCCGGCGGGCGAGACGTCCTCGACGACCACCTCCTCGCACCCCACCCAAAGCGCCGCGCCGGCCAGCGCCTCCGCCATGTCGCTCACCGCCGCGGGCTCGAGGGAGACGGTCCGAGCGCGCAGGACGCGACCGTCACGCTTGGGATCGACGCGGCCCACCAGCCGGCTGCCGGCGAGCAGCGGCATCACGAAATAGCCGTGCAGCCGCTTGGCGGCCGGCGTGTAGGCCTCGAGCCGGTGGCGAAACCCGAAGAGTCGCTCGGTCCGGGGCCGGTGCCAGATCAGGGAATCGAAGGGCGACAGCAGCACCGGCCGATGGCGGGTGGTGCGCGAAGCTCCCTGGATGGCGTCGTCATGCGCCCAGGCCGATCTGGGCCATCCCCGCACCGCCACCGCCCTCAGCCCGGCGGCTTCGGCAGCGGGGCGGATCGCCGCCACAGGCAGCCGGAAGTAGTCCGCCAGGTCGTCGTCGGTGGCCACGCCCAGATGCGATGCGGCGAGGCTCACCAGCGCGGCATGACACGCGGCATCGTCGAGGTCGATCTCCAGCACGGTGTGCGGCACCGCGTCCTCCGCCAGGCGATAGACGCGCCGAAAGCCGCGCCTCTCGGTGCAGACCACCTCCCCGCGGGCCAGCAGATGTTCCACCGCCGACTTGATCGGGCTCCATTCCCACCACCCCGGCGTGACCCGCGTACCGCCCAGCTCGGCAACCGTCCGAGGGCCGGAGTCACGAAGCTGGGCGACGATCTCGCGCTGCTCGGCCGTCAGCTCCCCATGGCGGCGCGCGTAGCGCCGGCGCCGCCATGCGAACAGCGGCCACAGTTCGAGAGGCAGGATGCAGGCGGCGTGCGCCCAGTACTCGAACGTCGTGCCGGTGCCCCACCACGCCTGGGCCAGCTCGGCCCGTGAGACCGGCCCCAATCGGGAGAACGCCACCAGCTCGTGCGAGCGGGCGATCACCGAGATGGTGTCGATCTGGATGGCGCTGAGCCGCCGCAGCAACCGCAGCGGATCGCGGTGGCGGCGGCCGTTGAGGCCCTGAGCCACCACCGCAAGCCGGCGCGCGTCGGCAACGCTCAGCTCCAGACCCACCGGCCGCACTCTGCCAGAAACGCGATGGCGCTACCGTGGCCGGATGGATGGCGCCGCCGAACGACCCGACGACCTCTCCCTCGCCGCGGTGCGCTCGGAGCTCGAGAGGAAGCGCACCTATCTGCTGGGCAGGATCGAGCAGTTCAGCGATCCCGCGGACAGCTCCAACCTCAACTTCGGCAAGAGGATCGGCGAGGGCACCACCTACGCGATCGAACGGATGATGGGCGCGTACCAGGCGCGCACCCTCTACGAGACGGTCAGGGAGATCGACCGTGCTCTGGCGCGCCTCGACGAGGGCTCGTACGGCCGATGCACCACCTGCGCCGAGCTCATCCCGGCGGGGCGGCTGGCCGCGCTTCCATGGGCGGAGCTCTGTGTGCCGTGCAGTGGCCGCCGCGGCACCGGGCGCTGACCGCCCTCACCGATGCGGTCGCGGCGGCCACTGTGAGGTCAGCGCCGCTCTCGCAGAGCGTAGGCGCCGCGCCGGCTGGTGATGTGCGCCAAACGTCCGGCGGGCCGGGCTTCGCTGTTGCTGCGGGCCCGGGACACGCTCGAGGCGAGCAGGGCGGCAACGGCCCCGCACCAGTCGGCCTCCTCGTCGACCTGGCCCTCCGCGGTGGACGAGTCGACGAGGCCGCCGTACGACATGGTCGCGGGCGGGTCGAGCAGATCGATGGGATTTGCCATCAGGTCCCTCCACGCGATTGCTGATCCCACCCCACCCTAAGGACGGCCGCCGGCGCATGCAAATCCCGCGCACGCGTCAAGGGTCCCAGGGACGGGTTCACGCGTCGTCCCGCTGCGCGGCTCGCCAGCGTCGCACCACGGTACGACTTGCTCGCTCGGTCGGGCGGAGAGCCATGACTCTCCACCCTCGCTCACTCACGCGTCGTAATACAGGAAGAACTCGTAGGGGTGGGGACGCAGCGCGATCGGATCGACCTCGCTCTCGCGCTTGTACGCGATGTACGTGTCGATCAGGTCCGAGGTGAACACGCCGCCGCGGAGCAGGAACTCCTGGTCGTTCTCCAGTGCGTCGAGCACCTCCGACAGGGAACCGGGCAGGTCGTGCACGCGCTCGGCCTCGCGGCCCTCGAGCTCGTAGAGGTCGGCGTCGACCGGCACCGGGGGCTCGATCTTGTTCTGGATGCCGTCAAGCCCGGCCATCAGCATCGCCGAGAAGGCCAGGTAGGGATTGCACATCGGGTCCGGCGAGCGGAACTCGAGACGGCGCGCGGCGGGCTTGTCGCTGTAGGTCGGGATGCGCACGCAGGCGCTGCGGTTGCGCGCGCTGTAGGCGAGCTTGATGGGCGCCTCGTATCCGGGGACGAGCCGGCGGTAGCTGTTGGTGGTGGGAGCCGCGAAGGCGAGCACGGCGGGCGCGTGCTGGAGCAGCCCCCCGATGTACCAGCGGGCGGTGTCGCTGAGCAGCGCATACCCGTCCTTGTCGTAGAAGAGCGGGGTGTCGCCGTTCCACAGCGATTGATGGGTGTGCATGCCACTGCCGTTGTCACCGAAGAGTGGCTTGGGCATGAAGGTGGCGGTGAATCCCTCGCGATAGCACACGCTCTTGACGAGGTACTTGTACTGCAGCACCTTGTCGGCCATCGACACCAGGGTGTCGAAGCGCATGTCGATCTCGGCCTGGCCGGCGGTGCCCACCTCGTGGTGGTGCACCTCGATGTCGATGCCCGACTCGATCATGGCCAGCACGATGCGGCTGCGCAGGTCCTGCTGCTTGTCGACCGGCGGCACCGGGAAGTAGCCGCTCTTCAACTTGGGCCGGTAGCCGAGGTTGGCGGTTCCGTTCTTTCCGGTGTTCCAGACGCCCTCATCGGAGTCGATGAAGTAGTAACCCTCATGGGTGTTCTGGTCGTAGCGGATGGAGTTGAAGATGTAGAACTCCGCCTCGGGCCCCCAGTACGACGTGTCGGCAATGCCCGACTGGCGCAGGTATTCCTCCGCCTTGCGGGCCACGTAGCGAGGGTCGCGGCTGTACGGCTTGCGCGTCAGCGGGTCCGCGATGTCGCAGACGATGATCAGCGTCGGGACTTCGAGCGTGGGGTCGAGGAAGGCGTGCGTCGGGTCGGGGAAGAGGAGCATGTCGCTCTCGTGGATCTTCTGAAAGCCGCGGATGCTGGAGCCGTCGAAGCCGATGCCATCCTCGAACAGCCCTTCGGTCAGCTCGCTGACCGGCACGCTGAAGTGCTGCCAGGTTCCGGGGAGGTCGGTGAAGCGGAAGTCGACCATCTTCACGCCCAGCTCCTTGGCGCGGTGAATCACCTGCTTGGGCGTCGTGGCGGAGACGGCGGTCGGAGACATCGTGGGCTCAACCTCTGCTGTGTACCGTGCGGCTACCGACTCGTCGATCGCCATGCGCTCCTCCCTCGGGTGTGGCGCACGCAGGGCGATGGGACGCGGGGCGTGGCCAGGATTGTCGGGTTTCAGGCTAGCCCCGTGATGGGGCGGGTACCATGGACAGCGCGTCCGAGCCGGCCCCGGAAGACCTTGTGTGCAGCGCACAAATGGGAAGAGGGCCCCCCGATCGCCGGCTCAGGCCGGCGGCTTGATGGCGTCGACCTGCTGGCGGGCGGCGGCCTTGTCCTTGAAATAGATCCGGTTGATCTCGGTGAAGCGCACCTGGGGCGCCGGGACATCCTCCTCGGCGTAGATCGCATCCACGGGGCAGGGGTCGACGCAGGCGCCGCAGTCGATGCACTCGTCGGGGTCGATGAAGACCATGCGATCCTCGTCCACCTCGTGGATGCAATCCACCGGGCAGACCTCGATGCAGGACTTGTCCTTGAGGTCGACGCAGGTCTCGGTGACGACATAGGTCATGACCGATCGAGTCTAGTCGCTGGGGTGGTGGGGCCGGCCTAGTGCCCCCAGTGCTCGGGGACGAGGTGGCGGACGATGCCGTCGCCGCGCTCGCCGGTGCGGATCCGCACCGCGTCGTCGACGGGAATCACGAAGATCTTGCCGTCCCCCACCTCACCCGTGCGAGCCGCCCCGCTGATGGCGTCGATGACGGCCTCGACCATGGAGTCGCCGACCACGGCCTCCACCTTGACCTTGCGCTGCAGGGAGATGTTCACCTTGGCGCCGCGGTACGTCTCCGTGTAGCCGCGCTGCGCGCCACAGCCCAGCACCTCGGTGACGGTCAGCCCCGAGGTGCCCAGCCCATCGAGAGCGTCCTGGACGGACTGGAGCCTGTCCGGCCTGATCACCGCTTCCACCTTCTTCACGACGGGACTCCCTCCGTGGTGGGCGCCGGCTCCCGCGGCGGCGCATGCTCCGGGGCGGGCGGGTGCTCCTGCGGGACGAGAGCCCCGATCAGCTGGCGCGCCGGTTCGGCGACCGCGTCGGGGTGAATATACGCTCCGCCGGGAACGGGCATGAACTGCTCCGGGTAGCCCCACATGCCGTGCTCGCTGATGTCGAGCCCGTCGATCTCGTGGCGCTCGCTGACGCGCAACCCGACCGTCTTCTTGATCGCCCAGAACAGTCCGAAGCTGAGCGCGAACACGGTGATGAAGGCGGCGCCGACCGCGGCGGCCTGCGCGCCCAGCTGCCGGAAGCTGCCCGTGTAGAAGAGCCCGCCCTGCCCGACCCCGTTGAAGGTCGCCAGCTGTGGATCGGTGAACAGGCCACAGGAGAGCGTGCCCCAGATGCCGGCGAGGCCGTGGGCGCTGAGCGCGCCGACGGGATCGTCGATCCACTTGTCGATGGCGATCACGCCGTAGACGACGATGATGCCGGCGACGGCGCCGATGATGATCGCCGCCCAGGGCTGGACGTACCCGCTGGGTGCGGTGATCGCCACCAGCGCGGCGATGGCACCGTTGCCGATCATGCCCACGTCGAGGGACTTCTGCAGCCGGTAGATGGTGGCCATCGCCGCCAGCGCGCCCGCCGCCGCCGCCAGGTTGGTGGTGATGACCACGTCGGCGAAGTGCAGGTTGGTGGCGTTGAGCGTCGACCCCGGGTTGAAGCCGAACCAGCCGAACCAGAGGATGATGACCCCGAGCTGAGCAAGGGGCATGTTGTGCCCGGGGATGGCATTGGGCCTGCCGTCGCGCGAGTACTTGCCGAGGCGGGGGCCGAGCAGGAGCAGCCCGGCGAATCCCGCGGTGGCGCCGGTGAGGTGGACCACCGTCGAGCCGGCGAAGTCCTGCGCTCCCAGCGTGGTCATGAGCCAGCCCCCGCCGAACAGCCAGTGGCTGATCATCGGATAGATGAAGCCGGCGAAGGGCACCGCGAAGAGGATGTACACGATGAACTTGGTTCGCTCCAGCATGGTGCCCCAGACGATGGCCAGCGACACCGCGCAGAACACGAACTCGAAGAAGAACTTGGCCGACGCCGGCGCCGTCGAGCCCACCAGCGCGGGCAGGTTCATCGTCGAGCCGGGGTGGAACGAGGGCGCGAAACCGCTGAAGCCGATCAGGCTGTTGACGAACCCCGACGCCGCCCCGAACGCGAAGGCGAAGCCCACCAGCCAGTACACGATCGAACTGATGCTGAGGTTGACGATGACCTTGGCGACCACGGTGCCGACGTTCTTCATGCGCGTGAAGCCGACCTCCAGCATGGCGAAACCCGCCTGCATGAAGAGCACCAGGCAGGCCGCCACCACCACCCACACCGTGTCCGCGGCCACCCCGGCGGCCGAGGTGGCGCTGCTGTCAGCCGCGTGAGCGGTCAGCGGCAGGGTGGCCAGCGCGACGGCGCCGGCGGCGGCGAGGCGGATGCGGGTGCGTCGGTGCAAGGGCGTTCTCCTCGTCGCTGGTGGTTGTCGCACAGACTAGGAAGTGGCCAGGCCGTCCTCGTTGCGCGGGCCGCCACAACTTCGCGCGCGTCGCTTTGTGCAGTGGGCACAAATCTGGTGTGCGCTGAGTACAAACCAGGGGTCAGCCGCTTGGGCGCGCCGGCATCATCGCGGGCAGCACGTCGCGGATGCGCAGGCAGAGGTGGAGGTTGAGACGCGTCCCCGCGTCGTCGAGGCGCAGGCCGCCGATCTCCTCGATGCGGCGCAGCCGGTACAGCACCGTGTTGCGGTGGAGATGGAGTCGCTGCGCCGTGTCGGTCGGCGACCCGTGGCAGTGGAAGAAGGCGTCGAGCGTGTCCATCAGCCCGGAGCCGGTGCGCTCGTCGTAGGCGAGCAGCGACCCCGCCGTCTGGCGGTAGAAGTCCTCGAGCTCGGCGTGCTGGGTCATCGCCACCAGGAGCCGGTGCAGCCCCAGATCGGCGAAGGCGGCGACAGCCCGGGGGGCCTGGAGCCGGGCGCTGATCCGCAGCGCGTGCTCCGCCTCGCGATGGGATTGCCGCACCCCCTGCGGACCGCTGCGCGAGCGACCCACACCCACGATCACCTCGTCGCGCAGCGCGGCCGCGCAGTCCGCACGCAGGGTCTCGGCCACCGCCAGGCTGCGGGCCCCGGGCTCGCCGTCGTCGGGGACCAGCACACACACCGTGCCGTCGTGGGCGGCCACCAGCGTGCCCGGCGCGCTCCGCGCCACGCAGCGGCGCGCCGCCACCGTCAGCGTGTCGAGGGCGGCGGTCCCCGAGTTCCGGCCTCGAACGACGAGAACGCTGAACGGCTCAGCCGCGTCGAAGCCGAGGCGATGGGCCCGCTCGGTGGCTCCCGCCTCCGATCCATAGGAGCCCTCGACCAGCGCCGCCACCAGCTCGCCCTCGAGGTCGTCGCGGGCTCGCAGCACGGCGCGTTCCCGATCGAGCTCGATGGCGCAGGCCGACGCCCCGCGAGCCACGGCCACGCGCTCCAGCTGGCCGAGCTGGTGCTCCTCGCCGATCATCGACACGAAGCCGTGGACTCCGTCCCGCCCCGGGATGGGGGCGACCAGGCGGGCTCGTCCGCGCGGCAGGCTGAACTCGTTGACGGGAGGGTCGGCGGCGGGCACCGTCTGCCCCGCCACCCAGCGGAGCAGCTCGTCGCCGTTGCCGAGCGCCTCGCGGACGGTGGCCGGCAGCTCGCCGGAGACGCTGCGCAGCGTTCCTGTGGCGTCGTGCCACGAGACCACCCTGCCGGTGACCTCCCCGAGCCGGGCGACGATGGCGTCGGTGCCGGCTCCGCCGAGGGCAAGCTGCATGAGCTCCATCTGGAGGAGCTGGGACCGGTCGTGGAGGACAGTCCGCTGTTCGACGATGTAGCGCACCACCAGCTGCTGCATCTCCGTGACGTGGGAGCCGTCGGGGAGGCGGAGCAGCGGCATGAGACGCCGTTCCGCGACTCCCAGGCTGCCCGGCGACGCGTTGCCGACCACGGCGACGGCGACCCCGCCCTTCTCCGCCAGCGTGTTCATGACGTCGGCAAGCTCGAGGCGCTCGTCGAGCAGCTTGATCGACGCCACCGGCACCAGGGCCATCTCCCCGCCCTTGATGGCCTCGAACGCGGGCGGACGGGTGCGCAGGGTGGTCGCCCATTCCACACGCCTGTCCAACCCGGCGCCGCCGCCGAGGAGCTCGGTCCCGTCGGGCAGAGCCCCGCGCCAGACGTCGCGCACGGTGATCACCGCGCTCTCCATCAGGGCCGGCCCGCCCCATGCGCTGCCCGCCGCATGATCAGGCCCGCTCCAGGTAGCGCTCCAGCTCCCAACCGGTGACCTGGCCGCGGTACTCGCGCCACTCCGCCCTCTTGGCCTCGAGGAAGCGATCGGCGAGGTTGTCGCCGAGCGCATCGCGAACCACGTCGTCGGCCGCGCACGCATCCACGGCGTCCTTGAGGTTGTCGGGGAGGACGCCGACGTTGCGCCGCTCCAGCTCGACCTCGTCGAAGCCGTACAGCGCCTCCTCCACCGGCGGAGGCAGGGGGAGGCGCCTCTCGATCCCGTCCAGCCCGCACCTCAGCATCACCGCGAAGGCCAGGTACGGGTTGCACGATGGGTCAGGGCTGCGCAGCTCGACCCGTGCCGCCTCGGCACGGGAGACGTGGGGCACGCGAATCAGCGCCCCTCTGTTGGTGCGTGCCCAGGAGAGGAAGATGGGCGCTTCCAGGCCGCGCACCAGCCGCTTGTAGGAGTTGACCAGGGGGGCGAGCACCAGGCACATCCCGGCGGCGTGGTGGAGCTGGCCGGCGATGAAGTGCTTGGCGACGTCGCTGAGGCCGTAGTCGTCGGCACCGGCGAAGGCATTGCCGGCGCCGATGCGATCCAGGCTCTGGTGGACGTGCATGCCGCTGCCGGGCTGGTCGTTGAACGGCTTGGGCATGAAGCTGGCGATGACCCCGGCGGCCTGGGCGACCGCCTGGAGCGCCAGCCGGAAGGTGACGATGGCGTCGGCGGCGGCGAGCACGTCGGCGGCGCCGAGATCGACCTCGTGCTGACCCGGGGCGACCTCGTGGTGAGCGCTGTTGATCTCCACCCCGACCGCGCTGGCGGCCGCGAGCATGGCCTGGCGCAGGTCCGTGGCGCCGCTTCCGGTGACGTCGAAGTAGCCGGCGCCGTCGTCGCCCCGCGCCTGGGGCGTGCCGTCGGCCGCCCGCTCGAGCAGGAAGAACTCGACCTCAGGCCCGACGCGGTACGCGTAGCCCAGCGAGCCGGCGTGGTCGACAGCGCGCTGCAGCGCGCCCCGGGGATCGCCGGAGTAGGGCTCCCCGTCGGGCGTCCTGGCCCAGCAGATCAACCGTGCGGTGGGCTCCGCCGTCCAGGGCAGCAGCTGCAGCGTGGCCGGGTCCGGCGCCAGGTACATGTCGCTCTCGGCCGTGCGGGTGAAGCCCTCGACCGAGCTGCCGTCGAACCAGACCCCGTGCGCCAGCGCCGCCTCGAGCCCGCCGGCGGGGATGGTCACCGTCTTGACGGTGCCCAGCACGTCGCTGAACTGGAGGTGGACCTGGCGAACCCCGGCGCCGGCGACGCGGGCGAGGATGTCGTGATCTCTGGTCGCGTCCGCGGCGGCTACCCGAGCGTTCATTTGATCCAACTCCTAGGCGCAGTGCACAAGGCCAACACCCCATTGGGATCGTAACAGACTTGAGCGAGCGGTTTGCGAGCCGTGGCGGGCTTGAGGTTTGTGCGGGGAGTACTGAGGGTCTGCTGGCTGGCGATCAGGCAGTCGGTCAGTCGACCCACGACGGTGCGGCCCAGAGACCACCTCTGGGGCCGCACCGCGTTTTCCCGTCGATGGAGGTCAGATGCTCTCGCCGACGCCCACCGGGACGAGCGGCCGGCTGTTCCCGTTGCCGTCGATGGGAACGGGATCGTGTGGCTGCATGTCGATCGCCACCTCCCCGTGCACAACCCGATCCCCGGTTTCCAGCTGCTCGTCCGTCATGCGCAGCGGCACCACGAACGAGACCAGCTTGATGACGATGAATGTCGCCACCACGTCGTAGCCGATGATGAAGGCCAGCGCCAGGGCCTGGACGAACAGCTGGTGCGCGTTTCCGTAGACCAGCCCGGTCACCGAGACGGACGCCGTGCTGCCGGTGCCGATGTACACGATCATGTTCGGTGAGGCGAGCACGCCGGTCAGAAGCCCGCCGCTCGCTCCTGCAACGCCGTGGGTGTGGAAGACACCGAGGGTGTCATCGACCCTGGTGAAGAGGCGCGTCTTGCCGAGCTTGTTCATGCTCAGCCAGGGCAGCACACCGGCGACGATGCCGATGATGAATGCCGAGTAGCCGTTGACATACCCCGCCGCGGGGGTGATCGCCACCAGGCCCGCGATCATCCCGTTGATCATGCCGATGATGCTCGCCCGCTTGGCGAAGAACACATCCATGAGCATCCAGACCAGCAGGGCTGTGGCGGTGCAGAGATGGGTGTTGAGGACCGCGGCCGAGGCGTCGGCGTTGGCGAAGTACGGGTCACCTCCGTTGAAGCCGCTCCAACCGAGCCACAGCAATCCACCGCCCGCCACCGCCAGCATGATGTTGCTGGGTGAGGCGTTGCGGTCCTTGAGCAGACGGGGTCCAACGACCATGGCCGCCACGAAGCCCGATGCAGCCGCCGCCACGTGGATGACGTACCCACCGCTGTAGTCGACCGCGCCCATCGCGCTCAGCCAACCGCCACCCCAGAGGCTGAACGCCCCCACCGAGTACACCAGCGTGATCCACAGCGGCACGAAGAGCGCCCAGGCGCGGAAGCTGATGCGTCCGAGCAGCGCCCCGCCGAGGATGATCACCGTGATCGCCGCAAAGACGAACTGGAAGTACACCAGCGACGACATCGGGAAGCGAAGGTCGGGGATGAGACCGGACAGCAGCGGGATGCTCGCCTGCTGCGTCAGGTCGGTCGCTCCGGCGACCATGTGCGGCACGCCCACCATGGTCGACAGTGCTCCCGGTCCCAGGTTGGCGGGATGACCGAAGCTCATGTCGTACGCGAAGAACATCCAGACCACCAGGGTCATGGCGAACGCGTACACAACCATGAGGGCGGAGTTGACCGCCCATTTGCGCTTCATCAGGCCGGCGTAGAGGATCGCCAGGCCGGGAATGCTCATGATCCCGACCAGCGTGGCCGACGTCAGCTGCCACGCCGTGTCCCCAGAGTTCAGCCAGCTGGGATCTGGAGTCAACGCGCCCAACATATGGTCACCCCCGTTTCGAGCCTGTCCCTGGTCGGCACGTCGCGTTGCCGCCCGGTGCAGCGAGTTTTGGCCATCGCGGGCGTGGTTTCTACATGCGTCGATCACAAGTCGAGGCGCCGTCTCTTGGTCAGCGCGCACGAGGCGCGTGCCGTCCCGGCTAGCTGGGTACCTGTCGCGTCCGGCAGATCTCGGCGAACAGCCCGGCGCTCGGCTTGGCGGTGCGTTCCAGGGTGTCTCGATCGACGCTGAGCAGCCCGAAGCGCCTGGAGTACCCCTCGGCCCACTCGAAGTTGTCCATGGCCGTCCAGTGAAGATAACCGCGCACATCCACCCCGGCGGCGATGGCGTCGCACACTGCCGTGAGGTGATCGATGAGGAACCGCGGTCGGAGCTCGTCCGCCTCGTCGGCGACTCCGTTCTCGGTGATCAGCACGGGCAGGTGGAACTCATTCCAGAGAGCCTCCAGCGCACGGCGCAGACCGTCAGCTTCGATGGGCCACCCGAAGGACGACACCGGAAGTGAGGCGGGCACCACGCTCTCGGCGAAGAGCTGAAGCGGCTGACGAGGGTTGAAGCGCACCCACTCGTCGCAGTAGTAGTTGACCCCCAGGTAGTCGAGTGAGTCGCGCAGCCCGGGAACCCGCTGTCCGCGGCCCACCGGCGGGAGCAACCGCCCGGTGACGCAGGACCGCAGGAACCAGCGGTTGAAGATGGCGTTGGGCAGGATCGCGACCGCCCGCTGCACGGGAGAGCGCGGGTCGAGGGCGTGCATGGGGCGCTCGTGGTGGGCCACCGAGACGCGCGCGCGCCAACCGCGGGCCTCAGCCACCGTGTGCAGCGCGCCGTAGGCGGCGGCGTGCATGCGCGCCAGGCCCTCGAGAGCTCCGAGGAAGCCGCGCATCGAGGGCCGCAGCGGTGGCCATTGGCCATACAGGTACCCGAAGACCGCCAGCACCGCGGGCTCGTTGACGGTGATCCACCAGCCCACGTCGGCTCCGACCGTCTCGGCGCACGCGGCGGCGAAACGCGCGAACAGACGCGGAGCGTCAGGGCTGAGAACGCCTCCTCGATCCGCCATCCAGAGCGGGAGCGTGAAGTGCTGGAGCGTGACCACCGGCTCGATGTGGAGGGCACGGCAGGTGCGCGCCACATCGCGGTAGTGGAGCAGCGCATCGCGGTCGAAGACGCCCTCGCGCGGCTCGACGCGCGACCACTCGATCGAGAAGCGATGCGCTGTGTTGTGCATGTCCGCGAGCTGGCGCAGGTCGCCAGCGTAGCGAGCGTAGTGATCACAGGCGACGCCGGACGCGCTGCCATCCTTGATGCGCTCTGGATGCTCGCGCTCCATCCGCGTCCAGTCGTTGTCGAGGCCGCCCTCCACCTGGTGGGCAGCGCTGGCGCAGCCGATGAGGAAGTCGTCAGGCAGCCGCCGGCTCACCGGGGCAGTATGCCGCCGCGCACCGGGCCCGCCGGTGATAATGCGGCGGGATCGGATCAGAGGTGGCTGCCGTGGGCGATGGCGCAGACGTGAGCGCGAGCGACATGCGCCACCAGCCCGTTCCCGGCACGGTGCGGCTGATGACCTCCTCGCCCGTGGAGATGCCCCTCTCCGCCGCCGGCGGCCAGAGCTCGCTGGCTGAACAGCTCGAGGAGCGCCCCTGGCTGGTGGCGGTGGCGGTCCTTGCCCTCCTGGGATTCCTCCTCCTGGTGCTGCGCAGGCGCGACCAGGGCTGATCGGAGCGACCGACCCCGCTCAGCGCCGCCGGGGGGGGCGGCGCGCTCCCGGGCTTCTGGGCCTGGCGGCGCCGGAGGTCGCCGGGGGCGCCTCCGCGACCGCGGCTGGGACGCCGGGGACGGCGACGGCGGGAGGTGACTCCGGACCCACGAAGATGTCGAGGAAGAGCGTCTCGAAGGTGAGCCGCGGCTGGGCATAGGCCGCGATCTCCCCGCCGGCTCGAAGCAGGGACCCGAGGATGTCGGTGAGCCGCGCCGTCCCCAGGCCCTCGGCCCAGCGTTGCAGCGGCTCGGCGTAGTCCGCCCAGAGGCGGAACTCGGTGACCCCCGCCGCCTCGAGAGCCGCGTCACGAACGAACGACGACCACACCGCCAGCAGCATCATGGCCCGCTCGCGGCCCTCGGCCCCGGCCCCCGGGGTGAGCTCCGACGCGGCGCGGAGCGCCCCGTCCATTCCGTCCCCCGCGACAGCCAGGAAGGCGTGCAGGGCTTCGACCTCGCCGGCCAGGCTCCCGGGTTCTGAGACCAGGCGCAGCGCGCGGCCGGGACGGCCCCCCGCGAGCGCAGCCGCCAGCCTCGCCAGCCGCGCCTCGGTGCCCGCCTCCTCGAGCCAGGCCGCGACGCGCGGCACCGCCACCGTGGCCATGGGGACCTGTTGCGCGCGCGACAGGATGGTGGCCGGCAGAGCCTCCGGGTTGGCCGCGCAGAGAATGATGAGCGTGCCCGGCGGTGGTTCTTCGAGCGTCTTCAGGAGAGCGTCCGCCGCCTGTTCGGTGAGCCGATCGGCCCGGGCCAGGAGGGCCACCCGCATGCCTCCGGCATAGGTGCGGAGGCTCATCACGTCCTGCAGGCTCGGTCCCACATCCGCCCGCGACCCGGCGCGGATGCGATCGATGCCGATGCGCTCGGCGTCGGAGTCCTCGAGCCAGAGGTCGGGATGGGCGGTCAGCCCGCCCGGCCAGGCGGCGGCGTCGAGGACGCTCGCGGCCAAGCGCAGCGCGAGCGCGGTCTTGCCCACCCCGGCGGGCCCGCTGAGCAGGAGGGCGTGGGCCAGCACGCCGTCGCGCCAGGCATCCTCGAGGCGCTCGAGCACCGTCTCGTGCCCGATCAGGGAGTGGGGGGCCGGCATCCGGCGATTGTGCAGAATGGGCCGCCGTGTCCCTGCCGACAGCCCCCGCGGGCACACCCGCCGCCGCCCTCCCACCGCGCGCCAACCTGGCCAGGTACTGCCTCTTCACCGGGGCCCCGCTGGCCTTCGTGACCTTCGTGGCGGCCGGCTCGTCGGCGTCGTCGACCGCCGCCCGGGCGGTGCTGCTCGTGGCCGCTTTCCTCTCCCCGGTGGTGCTGATCCTGGTCGGCCTTCGCGTCCCCGCCGACCACCAGCCGGCGGCGCTCCCCCGAGCGGCCGCGGCCCCCGGTCGGGCGGGGAGGTGGGACTGGTCGGATGTCGCCGCGTTCCTTCCCGCCGCCGCCGCCGCGGTCCTGCTCACCGGCAGCGTCCTGGTGGGCATCACCCAGGCCATCGACGGCGGCCTCAAGCAGGCGGCGCGCACCGCCGTGGAGTCCTTCGCAGGGCAGGCGGCCTCGTACGCGGCCGCGCTGGCGGCGCTGGCCGTGCTCGTGCTGCTGCGGCGCGGCTTGGGCCTGCGCGACCTGGGCTGGCGGCTGCCCCGCTCGCTGGGGCGGCTGGGCTGGCTGCCCTGGCTGGCGATCGGGCTGGTCGGGGCGGTGGTCGCCCTGGTGGTGGCCGAATGGCTGGGATCCCTGGCCACCCAGATCCTGCCCAACTCCCCGAACACGCAGTGCACCACGGTGCGCGACGAGTACGGCGGCTACGTCGGGGTTGCCATCCCGCTGGTGTGCCTGATCGCGCCGCTCGCCGAGGAGACGATCTTCCGCGGGTTCATCTACGGGTGGCTGCGCCGCCGCATCCCCGTCCTGCCCGCCGTGCTGATCAGCGCGGCGGTGTTCTCCGCCGCCCACCTGGTGCTGGTGCTGGCCCTGCCCCTCTTCGGGGTGGGGGTGATCCTGGCGCTGCTCTACGAGTATTCGGACTCGCTGGTCCCGGGGGCGATCGTCCACGGCCTCTTCAATCTGGTGGGCATCATCGCCATCCTGGGCACCTCGAGCAGCTGCTGAGCCCGATCACACGGTGGCCTGGACGACGCCGCCGTCGACCGGCAGCGCCACCCCGGTGACATAGCTCGCCGCCGGCGAGCTGAGGAACACGGCCACACGGCCGAGCTCCTCGACCGTGCCGAAGCGCTGCAGGGGGATCGCCGTCGCCTCCTCCGCGAGGATCGCCTCCAGGTCCTGATCGGGGTGGCTCCGACCGGCCAGGGCGATGGTGCGCTCGGTGCGGATGCGGCCGGTGAGGATGGAGTTGACGCGAACCTGCGGCGCCAGCTCCCTGGACAGGGTCTTGGCGAGGCCGCTGACGGCTCCGCGCACGGCGTTGCTGAGCAGGAGGCCGTCGATGGGCTGCTTCACCGACCACGACGCCAGGAAGAGGATGCTGGGGGCGTCAGACCGGTGCAGCGCGGGCAGCGCCCCGCGCACCAGGTGCACGGCGCTCATCAGCGTGAGCTGGTATGCCTCCATCCACTGCTCATCGCCGACCTCCTCGAACCTGCCTGCGGGCGGGCCGCCGGAGTTGATCACGAGCGCGTCGAGCCGGCCGGTGGTCTCGACAGTGATGCGCAACGCCTCGCCGAGCGCCTTGGCGTCGGTGACGTCCGCCACCGTGGGCACGGCGCGCACCCCGGCCTCACGGATGAGCAGGGCCACCGTCTCGAGGGCACCGCCGTCGCGGGCGCAGAGACCGACGTCGCACCCCTCCGCGGCCAATCCCAGCGCCACCCCGCGCCCCAACCCCCGGCTGGCGGCGGCGACGAACGCGGTGCGTCCCTTCAGTCCCAGGTCCATCTCGATCCCTCCGTGCGGGTCAGATGTCGGCGGGCGCGGTCTTCAGCGACTGCCGCCAGACGAACCAGATGCGCTGCACGGCGGTGACATTGGTGAAGACCGCCAGCAGAACCAGGCAGCCGAACAGCAGAGGCGGCACCAGCAACCCGATCACGGTCACCACCACCCTCTCGGGACGGGCGAAGACGCCGCCGTCACACACGAAACCCAGTGACTGGGCGCGGGCTCGCACATACGACACCAGCAGCGATCCCGTGAGCGCGAAGATCACCAGCATGGGCTCGATCACGTGGTGTCCCGGCTGCTCGACGGTGAAGTACCAGAGCAAGGCGATGTAGGTGAAGGACTCGGCGTAACGGTCGGTCGTCGAATCCAGGAACGCACCGTAGCGGTACACCTTGCCCGTCACCCTGGCCACGGCGCCGTCGAGGATGTCGAATGCGCTGGCCAGCAGGAGCATGATGCCGCCCGGGATCAGGAAACCGGTGGCGACCAGCACCGCGGAGGCGGCGCAGATGGCCAGCCCGACGAGGGTGAGCGTGTTGGGTGTGAGGCCGAGGAGTCGCAGCGCCGGGACGAGGCGCCGCGCCCCGGCCCTAACCCATTCCTGAAATCTGGCGGTGAACACCGGCCGCAACCATGTGCACACGCGAGCGTCCGCGTGCTTCGTCGTACACGTCGAGGATGGAATCCGCGACGCGATGCCAGTCGTACTGCTGCGAGGTGCGCAGCCCGGACGCGCTCATGGCGCGGCAGAGATCCTCGTCGTTGAGCAGCGTGTCGATCGCCTGGGCGAGCACCCGCGGCTGGTTGGGCGGCACCAGCAGCCCGTCCTTGCCGCCGTGGATCACAGCGGTGAACCCGGGGATCGCCGAGGCCAGGAGCGGCACCCCGCTGGCCATCGCCTCGAGAAGGACGATGCCGAAGCTCTCGCCACCGGTGGCGGGGCTGCAGAAGATGTCCGCGGATGTGTAGTAGCGGGGCATCATCTCATTGCTGATCCGGCCCGAGAAGAGCACGTCGGGGATTCCGAACGAGTCGACCTGGCGCTCGTACCGCTCCCGCTGGGGACCGTCGCCGACCGCCACCAGGCGGAGGTCGGAGCGGCGGCGACGGAGTTGCGCGTAGGCCTCGAGGAGGATGCCGAACCCCTTGCGCTGCTCCATGCGCCCCACGAACAGCAGCGTCTTCATCCCCGGGGTTCGGAGACCGGCGACGGGCGGGTGATCGGTCCGGAACCGAGCGGTGTCGATGCCATTGGGGACGATCCGGTAGTCGCCCGGAAAATAGCGGGCGACGAAGTCGCGAGCCGGCACGCTCACCGCGATGCAGGCGTGCAGCCGTTTGAAGTACCGGCCCAGGAAGGGCCGGCCGTAGTAGTACCCGAGGTTGCGCCTGGCCAGGGTGTGAAACGTGGCGACGTTGGCGCCGCGGTGGAAGCGGAGCACGGTGATCGGCAGTGACGGGACCAGCGGCTCGTGGTAGTGCACCACGTCGAAGTCGCTGTCGTCGAGCAGCGCGCGGACGCGGCGCACCAGGTGGAAGCTGAGCGCGATGCGCGCCACCGAGCCGTTGGTCTTGATGGGGACGCTGCGGCCGATGCGCACGTAGCCGGGGATGCCGTGGTCATCGCCGACGCGACTCGAGGGCGCCAGCACGGTGACCTGGTGGTCGCGCTGGCGCAGCGTGTCGGCGAGATGGCGCACGTGCTCGGTCACCCCTCCGGGGTGCATGTAGTCGTACGGAGACACCAGGCACACCTTCATGCGGCGGGCTCCGGCCACACCGGATCGAGGACGTGCCACTGGTCGGGGTTCCTGCGGATCACCGGCTCGAAGAGAGCGAGGATCTCGCGCGCGATGCGCTCAGCCTCCACCTCGCGGGGCGCGTCGGGGTCGTAGGACCTCTCCGGGAACACCATGCCCTCGACGCCCCAGCTGGTGCGCAGGAGCGCCACCGGCACCACCGCCGCCCCGCTGCGCATGGCCACCTCGACCACCCCCAGCGGGATGGGTGCGGGCTTGCCGAAGAACGGCATCCGCGTGCCCGTGCCGCTGAGGTCGCGGTCGATGGCGATGGCGATGCCACCGCCGCTGCGCAGGTGCTTGAAGACCTCCCGCATGGCTGCCGCTCCGATCCGCCGGGCGGCCGGGGTGTCACCGCGCAGCATGGCCTCGATGTCGATGGGGATGACCTTGACCCCGAGCGTGCCGCGGGCGCCGGCGATGGCTTCGAACAGCTTCTGTGGCCGCAGCTGCTCGGCGAGCAGTGCCAGCTGCCCGCCGCCGCCGTTCCACGCCGCCAGCCCGGCCTCCCAGGCGCCGAAGTGCATGGACACGACCACCACGCCCTTGCCCCGCGCCAGCGCGTCGGTGTAGTGGTGGAGGTCGACCTCGCGGAGGCGCCGGGTGGTCGCCGCCGGATCCAGGGGGATGGCCATGACGTCCACCCAGCCGCGGCTGAGGTGGCGGACGTTGCGCCGCACCACGGAGTTGAGCTCGCGCTCTCCGGCATCGGGGAGGACGAGGCGGAGGTTGTCACGGAGCGCGTCGAACTTGCGCGGGACGCTGGCGAGGAGCACGTCGGCAACCCGGTCGGCGAGCACGAAGCTGGCCCGGCGGGGAAGTACGCGCACCAGCGCCGAGGCCGCGCGATAGAGGTGGTACGGCAGCATCGGCTCGCGACGCTGCCGCCACGGGAACAGGCGCGAACGGGCCTGGAGCGTCGACTCCCGGCCCGCCTCGACCACCCTGTGACCCCGGCCTAGTCGGAGACCGGGGTGGCCGGTTCCGCGACCGGGGTGGTGGCGTTCACATCCCTGTGGCCGTGGCCGTTGGCGTCCTGATCCGGAGCGCCGGCGATGAACTCCTCGGTGAGCTCGCGCGCCAGCGAGTCCGAGACCTGGCGGGGAGGCGACTTCATGAAATAGCTCGACGGGCCCTCGAGAGCGCCGCTGAGGCCGCGTTCGATGCCGAGCTTGCAGCAGCGCACCGCGTCGATGACCACTCCGGCACTGTTCGGCGAGTCGTGCACCTCGAGCTTGAGCTCCATGTTGAGCGGCACGTCGCCGAACGACTTGCCCTCGATGCGAATGTACGCCCACTTGCGGTCGTTGAGCCAGGGCACGTAGTCGGACGGACCCACGTGGATGTTGCGCTCGGCCATGGGGCGCTCCAGCTGTGACTGCACCGCGTTGGTCTTGCTGATCTTCTTGCTCTGCAGGCGCTCACGCTCCAGCATGTTGAGGAAGTCGGTGTTGCCACCGAAATTGAGCTGGTACATGTTCTCGATCTCGACGCCGCGTTCGCGGAAGAGGCGGGTGAGCACCCGGTGCATGATGGTCGCCCCCACCTGCGACTTGATGTCGTCGCCGATGATGCAGCTTCCCGCCTTCTCGAAGCGCTTCTGCCAGTACTCCTCACGAGCGATGAACACGGGCATGCAGTTGACCATGGCGCAGCCTGCGGTGAGGATCTGCTCGGTGTACCACCGGGTTGCCTCCTCGCTGCCAACCGGCAGATAGTTCACGACGACGTCGGTCTTGGTGCTCTTCAGGACCTCGACGATGTCGACGGTGGAACCGGGGGCCTTGGTGATCACCTCGGACAGGTATTTGCCGAGCCCATCGTGGGTCATGCCGCGCTGCACCACGACCCCCAGGTGGGGCACGTCGCTGAACTTGACGGTGTTGTTCTGGCCGCTGAAGATGGCCTCGCTCACGTCTTTGCCGACCTTCTCGACGTCGATGTCGAAGGCCGCTGAGATCTCGATGTCGCGGATGTGGTAGCCGCCGAGGTCGACGTGCATCAAACCGGGGACGGCATCGCCCGGGTTGGCGTTCTTGTAGTACTCGAGGCCCTGGACGAGCGACGAGGCGCAATTGCCCACGCCGATGATGGCCACTCTGACCTTGTTGCTCATGAGATTCCCTCATTGATTGGCTGCAGACTCTGGGCGAGCGCATCGTTGTTCGGATCGTTGCGTGTGGAGACGAGGCGGACGAAAGCACGAAGGTGCTGCGCGATGGCCTCGCGGTCGAGGCGGCAGAACACCTCCCGGCCGTCGCGGCGGGTGCGGATGATCCCGGCCTTGCGCAGGATGCGCAGGTGCCAGCTCATGCGCGGCTGAGACACCATGCAGAGCGCGGCGAGCTCGCTGACCCGCATCTCGGCGATGGCGGCGAGGCGCTCGATGATGAGCAGGCGGGTCGGATTGGCCAGGCCTTCGAAGGCGACAGAGAGGTCGCTCGCCCCCGCCGCGATGCTGCCGGGAAGGGCGCGTCGGGCGGGGCGGCGGGCGGGCTCGGGGGAACGGGGAGGTGCTTGCATAACGGTTCCTTTGATAAAGGATACCTTATGCATCGGCCTCCGTGTCAACCCCGACGTCGTCCTGCACCGGCTCGGGCTCGCCCTCGGGCGGCCGGCGGCGGTCGATCTCGGCCGCGCCGGCGTCGGTGGAGGGAAGCACCACCTGGAGCATGGCCAGGACACCGACGCACACCAGCGCCACCACCAGGAAGCCCGCGGCGGCGAGACCGATCCCGAGCAGGACGTCGAGGGCGGAGAGCGCGATCACCGGCACCGCGCCACCATGGCAGAGCGAGCCGGTTGGCGGGCTCTGGCTACCATCGTCGGAGTGAGCCAGGCACAGCCCGCGCCGGGGCGCGTCCGCTTCAGGGCACGGCGACCGGCCGCCCTGGTGCTGCCCCTGGCCGCCATCACCGAGGTCGCCGGGGTGCTGTCCCTTCTCAACGGAGCCACCATCGGGTGGTTCGTCTGCGCCGCCCCCCTCTTCGCGCTGCTCACCACCGGGCTCGTCCTCCGGCCCAGCCTCGAGCTCACCCGTGAGGGCGTGCTGCAGCGCCAGTACCCCTTCAGCACGCTGACCCGATGGGACGTCATCGATGGGGTGGGCCTGACCCGGGCCGGCAACCGGCTGGTGCTCGGCTACCGGCTGGTGGCGGGCGTCCCACCGCCCCGCCGGCAGCCCGCGGCAGCCCTCCTGCGCGCGGCCGAGCGTCCTTTCGACGGTGGGTATTTCGTCGACTCCCTGTCCGGTGACCCCGAGCAGATCCTCGCCACCGTCGAGGCCTACCGCCAGAGCCCGGAGCTGCGCGCGGCCCTTCCGGCAGCGCGCCGCTGAGCGGCAGCGCGCTCACCGGCTCGACAATAGCGGCCATGAGCCGCGCAGCCCCGCCGGCGCGCCGCCGCGCCGTCAGCGGTGATGCCCCACTGCGCATCGCTCTCCACCGCCTCCTCGACGCCGTCGATGGCGAGCTGGAGCTTCGCCGGGTCGAGGCTGACCTGGAGCCGGCGGGGGCAACGCCGGTCGACATCCACAAGCTCAGCTCGCTGCGCCGCGGGCTGCCCGGGCTGGGCCGCCTCGGTGCCCACGGCCTGCGCCGCCTGGCGGCCGTCGACGGCCCGCGCGTCGCCCTCGCCACCCGCCGCCTCGCCGGCTTCGTCGGCAGCCACGCCGAGCTCGCGGCGCGCCGCCGCCGGGGCGAGACCGGCGTCGACGACTTCGGCTTCGACCGCGAGTGGACGGAAACCCTGCTCCCCCTCAGCGCCTGGGTGTATCGCAACTGGTGGCGGGTGCGCGCCCTCGGTGTCGACAATGTTCCGGCGCAGGGACGGGCCCTGCTGGTCGCCAACCACGCCGGCGTCATCCCCTACGACGGCGCCATGGTGCGCACCGCGCTGCTGCTGGAGCAGGCGCGGCCGCGGCACGCGCACGCGCTCGTGCTCACCGGCCTGTTCTCCATGCCGGGGACGTCGTGGCTGATGCGCCGCACCGGCAACACCCTGGCCCACAACGCCGATGCCGCGCGACTCCTGGAGGACGATGAGCTCGTGCTGGTCTTCCCGGAGGGCACCAAGGGGACCGGCAAGCCGTATTCCGATCGCTACCGGCTGCGCCGGTTCGGCCGCGGCGGCTTCGTCGAGACGGCGCTGCGCGCCGGAAGCCCGATCATCCCGATCAGCATCGTGGGCAGCGAGGAGATCCATCCCAACCTCGCCGAGATCCCCGCTGTGGCCAGGCTTCTCAGGCTCCCCTACCTGCCGCTGACCCCCACATTCCCCTGGCTCGGACCGGCCGGCCTCATCCCTCTGCCCTCGTCATGGATCATCGAGTTCCACCCGCCCCTGCAGCTGTCCGCCGCGGAGCGGGAATCCGCTGAAGATCCAGGACGGGTGCTGGCCATCTCCGACCGTGTGCGCGACGTCATCCAGGCCGGCGTCTACCGCAATCTGGAACGAAGGCGCGCAGTCTTTACGCTACCCTAACCCGCCCCCAGGGTAGCCAAGCTGGTTAAGGCAACGGTCTGTAAAACCGTGTATCGATGGTTCGAGTCCATCCCCTGGGACCGCGCCAGTCCATTGGCCGTTGTAGGTTGCGGCGCGTTCCGCTACGGTAGGCTGGCCGAGGGACGTCTCGCGTCGCCCCAGGTCACCGGCAATCAATCGATGCTGGACAACAGTGCCACCTGCACCAAGCCGGGGACCAACAGCCGCCAGACGAGCCACGGCATCCAGAGCGGCTGCGTGTAGGCGGCCACCGTCGAGAGCTGAGAGCCACTGAGGC
>DASZKZ010000070.1:0-4326 GCA_035552595.1 Candidatus Dormiibacterota bacterium | reverse complement strand
GGCACTGCCGATGCTGGTCCACGTCGATGTCGGCGTCCTGGCCGGCCAGGACCTCGAGGGGCGTCGCCATCTCGAGGGCGGTCCCAGCCTCTCCGCCTCGACCATCCGCCGGCTGGGCTGCGATGCCTCGGTCATCGCCATCACCGAGCGCGACGGCATCCCCATCGACGTGGGCCGGAAGCGGCGGATCCTGCCCCGCTCGCTGCGCCGGGCGGTGCAGGGACGCGACCGCACCTGCCGCTTCCCGGGCTGCGCCGTTCCGTCCCAGAAGACCCATGCCCACCACATCGAGCACTGGGCCGACGGCGGCCCCACCGATCTGGGCAACCTGGTCTCGCTCTGCCACTTCCACCACCGCCGCCTCCATGACGGCGCCTACCGGATCCGCCCCCATCCCGATGTCGGGGTGGTCTTCGAACGGCCCGATGGTCGGCCCATCCTGCGCCGACCGCCGGGGGTGGATCCCTGCGTCTCCAGGGAAGCGGCGTTACGTGCGGCGATCCCCCTCGGCGCCGACGTGCTCATCGACGCTGCCACCGCGGGCACCACCGACATGACGCCGCGGATGGACCTGGGCTACGTGGTCAGCGCGGTCCTGGACGAGGTGGCACGCACCCGCCCACTGCCTGTCCCGGGATAACCCGGCCGAACCGCAAGCACGATGGGCTGCGGCTGCTAGCGTTGCGCAGGTGGACGCCCTCGAGCTGCCGGCGCCGTCACGCTGGCGCGTCGAGCAGGCCGACTGCCTGCGATTCCTGGAGTCCCTGCCGGACGGTTCCGTCGACGTCATCACCACCGACCCCGCGTACAGCGGCATGAACCAGCACATGTCGTTCGGCCGCGGGCGCATCGTGGGCCGCTACGCGGACTCCGACAACGATCGTTGGTTCACCGAGTTCCGTGACGACCCCACCACCTTCCTCGCCTTTCTGCGCGAGTGTCAACGCGTCCTCGTCGACGGCGGGCACATCTACATCATGTTCGACAGCTTCTCGCTGCTCTCTCTCGGTCACCTCATGCGCGAGGTGTTCGCCGTCAAGAACCTGATCGTCTGGGACAAGGTCAACCTCGGCATGGGCCACTACTTCCGGCGCCGCCACGAGACCGTGGTGTTCGCCACCAAGGGCCACCGCCGCCTCTCGCGCCGCGATCTTCCCGACGTGTGGGCGATCAAGCGCCTCCACCGGGGCGCGTACCCCACGCAGAAGCCCGTCGCCCTGTTCTCACGGATGCTGGCCGGAAGTGCCACGCCGGGGATGGCGGTGTGCGACCCCTTCGTCGGCAGTGGCTCATCAGCGGTGGCCGCATTGCTGGCGGGATGCTCCGTGGTGGCGGCGGACATCGACCCACGGGCGGTGGAGCTCACCCGGCAGAGATGCCTGGCGGTGGCCTGCGGTGGCGCCGATCCGGGGGAACGTGCCGCCCGCCTAGACTCGGCGCCATGAGTGTCGAGGTCCGCCCCGAGCAGCGCGAGATCGTGGCCCTGGTCCGCGACTTCGTCGAGCGGGAGATCATGCCCGTCGCTCATCAGCTCGAGCACGACGACGAGTACCCCGCCGCGATCGTCGCCAAGATGAAGGAGCTGGGCTTCTTCGGCTTCGCCATCCCCGAGGAGCACGGCGGCTCCGGCCTCGACTACGAGACCTACGCGATGTGCTGCGAGGAGATCGCCCGCGGCTGGATGTCGATCACCGGGGTGATCAACACGCACTTCATCGTCAGCTTCCTCATCGAGAAGTTCGGCACCGATGAGCAGCAGCGGCGCTTCCTGCCCGCGATGGCCACCGGCGAGATGCACGGGGCCTTCTCCATGAGCGAGCCCAACTGCGGCAGTGACGTGCAGGCGATCGAGACCCGTGCGGTTCGCGACGGCGACGACTACATCATCAACGGCACCAAGATGTGGGCCACCAACGGTGAGCACTCCACGGTTGTCGCCACGCTGGTGAAGACGGACCCCGACGCCACGCCGACGTGGAGCGGGATGTCCTGCATCCTCGCCGAGAAGACATACGAGGGCTTCCGCTCCACCAAGCGCATCGAGAAGCTCGGCTACAAGGGTGTCGAGACCACCGAGCTGGTCTTCGAGAACAACCGCCAGCCCGCCACCAACCTGCTCGGCGGCGCCGAGGGCGAGGGCTTCAAGCAGATGATGGCCGCCATCGAGGTGGGCCGCGTCAACGTCGCCGCGCGTGGCGTGGGGGTTGCCCAGCGCGCCTTCGAGCTGTCGATCGCGTACGCCCAGCAGCGCCACGCCTTCGGTGTGCCGATCGCCAAGCACCAGGCCATCCAGCTGAAGCTGGCCGAGATGGCCACCAAGATCACCGCTGCTCGGCTGATGACGCAGATGGCGGCGCGCAAGAAGGACGCCGGCGAGCGCGCTGACGTGGAGTGCGGCATGGCCAAGCTCTTCGCCACTGAGACCTGCTTCGAGTGCGTCACCGAGGCGATGCGCATCCACGGTGGCTACGGCTTCTCCAAGGAGTACCAGGTGGAGCAGCTCTACCGCGACGCGCCCCTGCTGATCATCGGCGAGGGCACCAACGAGATCCAGAAGCTGATCATCGCCCGCGGCCTGCTGGAGCGATACAAGATCACCTCATGAGCGACGAGGGGGCGAAGGTGAGCCGTGTCATGCGCTTCCTGGCCTCCGGCGGGTACGCGGATCAGGACGCCGACGTTGTGGCCGCGCTGCTCGCACGTGCACAGGCGCTGGCTGAAGCGGTGGTCAGCGACCAGGGCGCATCTGGCGACACCCGGGCCGCCGCTCGCTCGCTCCTCGAGGAGCTCAGCTCCGAAACCTTCGACTGACTCCTTGGAGGTTCTACAACCATGTCAGCCGAGCGACAACACCTCGCCCGACGCGTAGCTTTGCGGCTCGCCGTCGCCGGTCAGCACCCACGCGTGCTGGCGGCCCATCACCCGCCACTCCTGCGGGCCGCCCACCATGGCCGTGTCCTCGTCGACACCGACGAGGTGCACGCCGGGAGGCGTCGCGTCCCGCGCCAGCCGGATGGCGCCCGGCATCCAGCGTTCGATCTGGTCGAAGTGGGGCAGCACGATCATTCGCTGGACGAGGGCGAGCCCGGGCACTGAAGGACTGCCGCGCCGGATGTCCGGCACCGTCTCCATCAGTGCGATCGCCCCGGCCGAGCACCCCGCGACCGCGCTGCCCTGCAGCCATGCCGCGGTGATCGCTGCGCCGACACGGGTTCCCACCAGCGTCTTGGCGAGGTGGGTGGGGTCGCCCCCCGAGAGGTAGACGAGGCCGGCGCCCTCGACCTGCTCGGCGAGCTCCGTCCGGTCGGCGTCGCCGCGATCCAGGACCATCAGCGGCGTCGCGTCGACACCGAGGCGCTGGTAGTGGGCGCGCCCGAGGTCGACCCAGTAGCCGATCCGCTCGTCACCCTCCAGCGCAGCGGCGGTGGGGAGAAAGACCACCCGGCCGCGCTGTCCCTCGAGGAGGGCTCTGTCGACCTCCTCGGTCGCCGGCGTGAACTCGCCGCTGCCGACCAGGGCGATGGGACCGGGCACAGCCCGCATTGTGGCGGGTGCGTGGCCTCAGCCGGGCACCTCCAGCTCGAGCACCGGCACGGCGCCGCCGAGGCGCGTGCGCATGACCGCGACGGCGTCGGCGCTGCTGTCGGCGGCGATGAACCGCCTGCCCAGCTCGGTGGCGGCGACGCCGGTGGTGCCGCTGCCGGCGCACCAGTCCACCACCAGGTCGTCGTGACGCGACGAGGCGGCCACGATGCGGCGCAGCACCCCCAGCGGCTTCTGCGTCGGATACCCGGTGCGCTCCCGCGAGTTGGTGGGCACGATGCTGTGCCACCACACGTCGGTCGGCGTCTTGCCCCGCGCCGCGCGCTCCGGGGTCTGCAGCCCGGGCGCCATGTAGGGGATGCGCTCGACCTCGCTGAGGTCGAAGTGGTGGGCGCCGGCGCTGCGTGCGTAGACGAGGATGACGTCGTGCTTGGCCGGCCAGCGCGTGGTGGTGCGGGCTCCGTAGTCGTACGCCCAGATCACCTCGTTGAGAAAGCACTCGCGCGTGAACAGCTCGTCGAGCAGCACCTTGCAGTAGTGCGACTCGCGGGGATCGACGTGCAGGTACAGGGTGCCGTGCTCGGCCAGGATGCGCCGCGTCTCCTCGAGGCGCGGACGCAGCCAGCCCAGGTAGTCGTCGAAGCTGTCGTCGTAGCCGGCGGTGTCGGTGCGGTCGGTGCGGTAGGTGGCGCCGCCGAAGCCGCGCCGCGTGGCCCCGGCGTCGCGCGTGGTGCGCAGCCGGAAGCCGTCGCGTCGCCCCCCGGTGTTGAAGGGCGGGTCCGC
>DASZKZ010000069.1:0-10229 GCA_035552595.1 Candidatus Dormiibacterota bacterium | reverse complement strand
GTGAGCACGGTGCCGAGCGCGCCGGTGTTGTTGAGGGTGAAGGTGCCGCCCTGGATCTCGTCGAGCTTGAGCTTGTTGGTGCGGGCACGGTCGCCGAGGTCCTGCATGGTGGTGGCCAGCCCGGCGATGCTGAGCCGGTCGGCGTTGCGGATGACGGGGACGATGAGGTTCTCCTCCAGCGCCACGGCGATGCCGAGATGGAGGTCGCGGTGCACGATGATGCCCTCGTCGCTCCACGACGAGTTGAGCGTGGGGTACTGGCGCAGCGCGTCGCAGACCGCGCGGGCCACGAACGGCAGGTAGGTCAGCTTGGCGCCGTAGCGCTGCTCGAACTCGGCGCGACGGGTGGCGCGCAGCCGGGCCACGCGCGACATGTCGACCTCCATCATCATCCACGCATGTGGTGACGTATGGCGGCTGCGCACCATGTGCTCGGCGATGGCGCGGCGTGTCGGCGTCAGCGGGATGACCTCGTCGCCCTCGGCGCGCTGCGGAGCCGGAGCGGTGGCGCGCGTCGACGCCGCCGGCGCCGGAGCACCCGCTGCCGCGGACGGGGCCGCGGGCGCCGCGGCCGCGGGCTGCGCAGCCGCCGCCCTGCGAACCCCGCCGCCGGCATCGCGCCGCTGGACGTGGTCGAGAACGTCCTTCTTGGAGATGCGGCCGCCGAGGCCGCTGCCCTCCACCTGGGACAGGTCGACCTCGTGCTCGCGCACCAGCATGCGCACCGCGGGGGTGAGGTGGTACTGCTCGCTGCCGTTGCCACCGCCACTGCCGTTGCCGGCGTGCTCCGAGGCCGGGGGCGCGGTGCCCGCCGCGGGCGCCGCGGTGGCCTGCGCTGCGACCGGCTGCTCCTGCTGCGGGGCCGCCGCAGGCTGCGGGCTGGGCTCCTCCTGCGCGACCGCCTCCGGTTGCCCGGGCTGCTCGGCCACCGCCTGCTCTGGCGCTTGCGCAGCCTGCCCGGCGGCGGCAGGCGCCTCGGCCTCCGCAGCCCCGTCGCCCTGGTGCCACGCCGAGTTGGCCTGCCCCTGCTCGGCCGTCTCGATGGTGCAGATGGGCGCGCCCACCGCCACCACGTCGCCCTCCTTGGCGATGTGCTCACCCATGCTGCCCTCGGCCGGCGCGGGGATCTCGGCGTTGACCTTGTCGGTGACCACCTCGGCGATGGACTCGTACTTGGCCACCTGCTCGCCGGGCTGCTTCAGCCAGCGCGCGATGGTCCCCTCGGTGACGCTCTCACCGAGCTGCGGCATGGTGACTGTCATGGCCATGGTGTGATTGTCCTCAGTACGCGGCCAGCTTGCGCAGCGCGGCCTCCAGCTTGTCGGGGGTGACCAGGTAGAACTCCTCGAGGGCGGCCGCGTAGGGCATGGCCGGGATCTCCGGCCCGCCGATGCGCATCACCGGCGCGTCGAGGTGCTCGAAGCACTCCTCGGCGACGATCGCCGACACCTCCGACGAGATGCTCACCGCCAGGTTGGGCTCCTGGGCCACCATCACCTTGCCGCACTTGCGCGCGCTGCGGATGATCGCCGCGCGGTCCAGCGGGCGCAGGCTGCGCAGGTCGACCACCTCGCACTCGAAGCCGTCGGCGGCGAGTCGCTCGGCGACCTCGAGGGCGGCGTGCACCATCATCCCGTAGGTGAAGACGGCGATGTCCTCGCCCTCGCGCACCACCGCGGCCGCGCCCAGCGGCACCGTGTACTCCTCGTCGGGAACCTCGCCCTTGACCGATCGATAGGCGCGCTTGTGCTCGAAGAAGAGCACCGGGTCGGGGTCGCGCAAGGCGCTGACCAGCAGCCCCTTGGCGTCGTAGGGGGTGCTCGGCACCACCACCTTGAGGCCGGGGACGCCGCAGAACATCGCCTCGATGGACTGGGAGTGATAGAGGGCGCCGTGGATGCCCCCGCCGAAGGGGGCGCGCAGCACCATGGGCACGCCCCAGTGGTTGTTGCTGCGGTAGCGCATCTTGGCCGCCTCGCTGACGATCTGGTCGACGGCGGGCATGATGAAATCCTGGAACTGGATCTCGGCGATGGGGCGCATCCCGTAGAGCGCGGCCCCGATGCACACCCCGACGATGCACGACTCCGCCAGCGGCGCATCCATCACCCGCCACTCGCCGAACTCCTTCTGCAGGCCTTCGGTGGTGCCGAACACGCCGCCCTTGGTGCCCACGTCCTCGCCGAGGATCATGACCCGCTCGTCGCGGCGCATCTCGTCGCGCATGCCCTCGCGGATTGCCTCCAGGTAGCTGCGCGTGGGCATCAGACGTCCTCCGCGTAGACGTGGAGAAGCGCTGTCTCGGCAAGGGGATCGGCCGCCTGCTCCGCGTAGGCAGTGGCCTCGTCCACCTCCGCCACCAGCTCGGTGCGCAGGCTGTCGGAGTCGCCCGGGCCGAGCACCCCCAGGTCCTCGAGCATGGCCCGGAAGCGGGGCATGCAATCCTGCAGGCGCTCCGCCTCGAGGTCGTCGGCGCTGCGGTAGCGGCGCTGATCGTCGTCGGAGCTGTGCGAGGTGAGCCGGTGCACCTTGGCCTCGAGCAGGGTGGGGCCGGCGCCGCTGCGCGCCCGCTGCACGGCGTCGCGCGCCGCCCGGTAGCAGGCGATGGCGTCGTTGCCGTCGACGCTCACGCCGGGGATGCCGTAGGCGATGGCACGGTCCGACACGTTGGGGGTGGCCATCTGCTTCTCGACGGGAACGCTGATGGCGTAACCGTTGTTCTCGACCACGAACACCACCGCCAGCTTGTGGGTGGCGGTGAAGTTGAGGGCCTCGTGGAAGTCGCCCCCGCTGGTGCTGCCCTCCCCGAAGGCGGTGACGCAGATGGCCGCGTCGCCGCGCATCCTCATGGCCAGCGCGATCCCCGCGGCGTGGAGCAGCTGGGTCGTCGTCGGCGACCCCGTGCTGATGATGTTGTGGGCCCGCGAGCCGTAGTGGGCCGGCATCTGGCGGCCGCCGCTGTTGGGGTCCTCCGCCTTGGCGAGCACCGAGAGCAGCTGGTCGCGCGGGGTCATGCCCAGCACCAGGGTGAGCGCGAGGTCGCGGTAGTAGGGGGCCAGCCAGTCGGTGCCCGGCTCCATGTTCATGCCCACGGCCACCTGGATGGCCTCGTGGCCCATGCCGCTGATCCAGAAGGGTGCCCGTCCCTGGCGGTTGAGCACCCACATGCGCTCGTCGAGGACGCGCGAGCGGAGCATGTGGCGGTACATGGCGCGCAGCGTCTCGCCGTCGAGATTCTCCCTGCTCACCGCATCGGTCTTGGCCACGACCACGTTCGTCCGGCTCCTCTAGATGTGGATGGCCTCGCCGGAGACGGCCAGCGCGGCCTCCGCGAGGGACTCGCTGAGGGTGGGATGCGGCGCCACCGCCCGGGACATCTCGAACGGGGTGGTCTCGAGCAGGGCTCCCAGAGCCGGGCCGTAGATGAGCTCGGTCACCTCGTGGCCGATGATGTGCACGCCCAGGACCGAGTGGGTGGCGCTGTCGGCCACCACCTTGGTGAAGCCGCCGGTCTCTCCCCACACCACCGCGCGGGCGTTGGCGCGGAAGGGGAACATGCCCACGCTGACCTCGTGGCCGGCCTCACGCGCCTCGGCCTCGCTGAGCCCCAGTGAGGCGATCTGCGGCGTGCAGTACGTGGTCCGCGTCACCAGGGTGGGATCGAGCGCGTGCGGGCTGCGCGCGGCGATCGCCTCGACGGCGATGACGCCCTCGTGCATCGCCTTGTGGGCGAGCTGGAAGCCGCCGGCGCAGTCGCCGATGGCGCTGATCCCGGCGGCGCTGGTGCGCTGCTCACCATCGATCTGCACGGCCCCGCGCTCGACGGCCACGCCCGCCGCCTCGAGGCCGATCTCCTCGACGTTGCCGGCCCGGCCCACCGCCACCAGCAGGACGGTCGCCTGGAGCCGCTGCTCGCCGTCCTCACCGCGCACCGTCACAGCGACGCCGCCCTCGTTGCGCTCCACGCTGGAGGTGTCCAGGGTGGTGCCCACCAGGCAGTGGATGCCGCGTCCCTCGAACTGCTTCTGGAGCTCGCGGCCGATCGCCTCGTCCTCCAGGGGCACCAGGCGGGGAGCCATCTCCACCACCGTCACCTCGCTGCCCGCGCTGCGCCAGAAGGAGGCGAACTCCACCCCCACCGCCCCCGCCCCGAGCACGATCGCGCTCGCCGGGACCTCGTCGAGGAAGAGGGCGTCGTCGCTGGTGAGCAGCTGGCGGCCGTCGGTGGGCAGGTCGGGCACCTGGCGGGGGCGCGAGCCGGTGGCCACGATGACGTGGCCGGCCTCGAGCTCCACCTGGTCGACGCCCGTCTCCGCCGCGACGATCACCCGCCCCGGGCCCTCCAGGCGGCCGCGGCCGCGCACCACCATCGCCTGGTTCTTCTTGAGCAGCCCCTCCACCCCCTTGTAGAGGGTGCCGACCACCTTGTCGCGGCGCCGCGCCGCCACCCCGTAGTCGAAGCTCACCTCGCCGGTGTTCACGCCCAGGCGGTGCCCGTCGCGGACCTGGTCGAGCAGGGCGGCGCTCTGGAGCAGCGCCTTGGTGGGGATGCAGCCCTTGTGGAGGCAGGTTCCGCCCACCTTGTCGGCCTCGACCACGGCGGTGCGGAGGCCGAGCTGGCCGGCCCGGATGGCTGCGACGTAGCCGCCCGAGCCACCGCCCAGGATGACCACGTCGAAGCGCTCTGGCACGGGCCCGAGTATAGGTCCGCCCACCTGTCCGCGAGCCCCTCAGGACCCCAGCAGCGAGAGCGCCGCCTGGAGCTGCGCGTCACCGCCCGCGGGCGCGGACTGGGCGTCGAGCTGGAAGCGCGCGTCCGGGCTGGCCAGGGCCACCGTCCTGTCCGGGGTGATCCCGCCGCCCTCGATGCTCTCCCCTCTGGGCCCGAACCAGCGCTCCACCGTGAGGTGCAGGTCGGCCCCATCGGGGAGCGGGTAGTCGACCTGCACGGAGCCCTTCCCGAACGTCTTCTCCCCGACGATGGTGGCGCGGTGGTAGTCGCGCAGCGCCGCGGTGGTGATCTCCGCCGCGCTCGCCGAGCTCTCGTCGACGAGCACGGCCATGGGCTCGGTGACCGCCACCCCACCGGGTTCGATGGCATCGCTGGAGACGCTCTGAGCGCCCTTGGGATCCCCGTTGGCTGGCAGTCGGCCCCTGCGCACCACCACCACCTTCTGGGTCGCCGTGGGCGCCACGAACTCGCTGACCAGCGCCTGGGCGGCGCTGACGTAGCCGCCGCCGTTCTGGCGGAGGTCGAGGATGATCGAGGTGGCGCCGGCGGTGATGCCCTGCTGCAGCTGGGTGCGGGCCACCGTCCCGGTGTCCGTGTCGAAGCCGGTCACCTCCATGTAGAGGACGTGCCCGAAGAGGTGCGTGTACACCGAGGGGATCTTCAGGTTGGCGCGGGCCACCGCGAGGGTCAGCTGGCCGGCGCCACGCAGCACGGTGAGGCGCACCGTGGTCCCGGACGTTCCCCGCACCAGCGCGGCGGCCCTGTCGATCCGGGTGCTCTCGTCGCCGCCCAGCGACGCCAGGGTGGTGCCGTTCACCGCCACCAGCACGTCGCCGCGATGCACCCCGGCGCGATCCGCCGGCTGGTTGACGAGCACCTCCTCGATGACCGCCTCGCTGGCGGTCTGTCCGGACGCGCAGAGCACGCCGCCGTCACAGCGCGGCTCCACCGCGATGCCGATGCTGCCCTGGCGCTCTCCCCCCAGGGTGGAGTTGAGGTTCTGGTACTGGGACGCGGTGAGGTACGCGGTGAAGCGATCGTTGTAGGTGTCGTGGAGCATCTGCACGATGCCCTGCTCGGCGCCCGCGGTTCCCTGGGTGGCGGGCACGTCGCGGATCACGTAGTTCTGCTCCACCGCCTGCCAGGCGGCCGCGATGCTGGTCTGGTCGACCGAGGCGCCCGCTCCGAGATGCGGAAAGATCCTGGCGATGAAGCCCGCCGACGACGAGGTGGAGAGGTTGAGGACAAGCAGCGCCGACAGGTAGCAGGCTGCGACCGTCCCCAGGGTCCGCGTCACGCCCGCGGGTGGGCGAGGGAAGCGCGGCCGCCCCGGGTCGCTCATGAGAGATAGGCGAGCGGATTCCGCGGAACGTTGTTGAGGTCGACCTCGAAGTGGAGGTGGCACCCGGTGCTGTTCCCGGAGCTGCCCTCGAAGCCGATCAGCTGCCCGCGGTGCACCGTCTGGCCGTCGCGGATGGCGAAGGACGCCATGTGGCCGTACACCGAGATCCAGCCGTTGCCGTGGACGATGATGACGTGGAGGCCGTAGCCCACGTCGCTGACGTAGGTGTGGGCGATGCCCGAGTCCGCGGCGCCGATGTTGGTGCCGCAGGCGGCGGCGATGTCGATGCCGCTGTGGAAGTGCCGGGTGGAGCAGTTGGGGTCGTAGGGCTCGAACGGGAAGGTGGTGCAGCCGAAGCCCTGGGTGATGGGACCGGTCAGCGGCCAGGCGAAATGGCCGTTGCCGCCGCCCGCCGCCAGCGCCGCCGCCTCCTGGGCCTGGAGCGCGGCGATCTGGGCGTTGAGCTGCTTGGCGGCCGCTTCGTTGGCGGCGAGCAGCTGCTGATCGCTGGCCTGCAGAGCCAGCAACTGCTGCTGCGCCTGCTGGCGGGTGATCAGCGCCGAGTCGAGCTGCGCCACGATGCCGTCGAGCGTGGCCACCACCTGTGTCTGCTGCACCTTGGAGGTGGCGATCCGGGCGACGTCGTCCTGCACCGCCTGCTCCTCGGTGGTCACCTGGTCGATCAGCTTCTGCTCGCTGGAGCCGAGACGGTGCACGTCGAGGACGTGCTGCCAGAGGCTGTTGAAGTCACCCGAGGTGAGGAAGTTGCTGAAGCCGTTGGAGGCGTTCTCGGCCTTGTACATGACCACGATCTCGACGTTGAGCTGGTGGCGGTCGTCGGCCAGCTTCTGCCGGGTGGTGGCCAGGTCGGACTGGGCCACCGCCAGCGCGGTCTCGATGGCGGCGAGCTGATCCTCGGCATCCGAGACCTGCTTCTTGGTGGTGATGATCTGGGAGTCGAGCTCGGCGATGGCCTTCTGCAGCGCCACCTCCTGGTTGGCGGCCGCGGCCAGCTCGCTGCGCAGCCGTGCCATGGTGGCGCCGTCGGTGGCGAGCTGCTGCTTGGCGGCCCCGATCTTGTTGGTGATGGCGTCCGCCGTGGCGTGGCGCTGATCGGAGCCGAGCGCCGCCACCGCGATCACCGCGGCGCCGATCACCAGCACCAGCGCCCGCACCGCCAGGCGCCGCCCGCCGCGGCGCGCCCGCCTGGTGATCAGGCGGTGTGTGCGAGCCATCGGGGTGCGCTGTCGTCGCGTCCTGCGCCCATCAGGCGGCGAGGAAGCGACGCACCCCCAGGTAGCTGCCGATGGCACCGATCACGGCTCCGCCGACGAAGAGCCCGGCGATCACCACGATCGTGAAGAGGCCGTCGAAGGGGATCGAGAAGAGCGCGCCGGCGGTCAACGACACCACCAGCTTGTAGATGCCCAGCACCACCACCCCGGCGAGCACAGCCCCGAGTATCCCGCCGAAGATGCCCTCGAGCAGGAAGGGCCAGCGCACGAACCAGTCGGTGGCGCCCACCAGCTTCATGATCTCGATCTCGGTGCGGCGCGCGTAGACCGCCGTGCGGATGGTGTTCATGATGATCACCAGGCTGACCACCAGGAGCATCAGCGAGACGAAGCCCACCACCCCCTCGATGATGTTGATCGCCGCCTGGATCTTGGGGGTGACGTCGGGGTTGTAGTCGGTGGGCTGCGTGGAGTCGACGATCGGCGAGGACCGCGCCACGGAGTCGAGCTGGACCAGGTAGCGCAGCTGCTTGACGTCGACGTTGAGCGATGCCGGCAGCGGGTTGCTGCCCAGCGCGGTCACCGCGGTGGCGATGTCGGTGCCCTTGCTGGCGGCCTCCTGGAAGGCCTGGTCCTTGTTCTCGAAGCTGACCGCGAGCACGCGGGGATCGGTCTTCAGCTGGTGCTGGAAGTTGGCGATGTCGGCCAGCGAGATGCCGTCCTGGATGTAGATCTTGAGCTTGCTGGCGCGCGACTCCTGGTCGCGCAGGACGTTGGTGAGCAGGTGGGTTCCCAGGGAAAGGGCGCCGATGAGCACCAGGATCAGCCCCATGGTGCAGACCCCGGCCAGGGAGACGCCGAGGTTGCGCCGGAAGTTCTGCAGCGACGACTTGATGGCGAACCAGAGAGCGGAGAGGAAGCGCCTCATATGGTGGCCTCTCCCTCACGCAGGTACTTGCCTTCCTGCTCGTCACGGATCACCCGCCCGCCGTCGATGGCGATGACCCGGCGCCGCACCAGGTCCACGACCTCGCGGTTGTGGGTGGCCATGAGCACCGTGGTGCCGCGGTGGTTGATCTGCAGGAGCAGCTGCACGATCCCCCACGAGGTGTCGGGGTCGAGGTTGCCGGTGGGCTCGTCGGCGAGGAAGATGCGCGGCCGGGTCACCAGGGCACGCGCGATGGCGACGCGCTGCTGCTCGCCACCGCTGAGCTCGTCGGGGAACTTGTTGATCTTGTCCTCGAGCCCGACGATCCAGAGCGTCTCCTCCACCTTCTCGCGCATGTGGCGCTGCCCGGGGCGGGTCACCTGGAGGGCGAAGGCGACGTTCTGCCCCACCGTCTGGGTGGGCAGGAGCTTGTAGTCCTGGAAGACGATCCCGAACTTGCGGCGCAGCTTGGGGAGGCGGCGGCGCGGCATGCGGGTCACCTCCTGGCCGTCCACGAAGATGCGCCCGCTGCTGGCGGGCTCGTCGCGGATGAGCAGGCGCACCAGCGTGGACTTGCCGGCGCCGCTGGCTCCCACCAGGAAGACGAAGTCGCGCTGGTAGATGGCCAGGTCGATGTCGCTCAGCGCCACCGTGCCGCTTCCGTAGGTCTTGCCCACGCCGTGGAAGCTGATCACCGGGCGCAGCGCGGGATCGTTGGCCAGCGCCGGGCGCTGAGCCAGTGCAACCGTCATGCAAAGTCCTTGTGAAGCAGGAGGGGATCGGCGTCGTAGTGGTTCACGGCGGGGAATCCCAGCACCCGGCGGGCCCATCTCCCCGCCTGCCCAGCCGGGTGGCACAGAGGGAGGTCCCCCCGGTTCGCGTGCGACGTGGAGCGAATTTGAGACCGGTCGAGGGACGCGCCCGAGTATACGACCGGGTCGGAATTTGCTCCCGTCTCCGCGACACATCCGCGACAGTTGCCGTTCCGCAGGGGCACACTATCGGCGCGTTTGCGCGGTGTGCCGCGAAAGACTACGCCGCCTCGCGCGCCGACCAGCGCAGGTACGCCTCCATGAAGGGGTCGAGGTTGCCGTCGAGAACCGCCTGCACATTGCCCACCTCGACGCCGGTGCGGTGGTCCTTGACCATGGTGTAGGGGTGGACCACGTAGGAGCGGATCTGGCTGCCCCACTCCGCCGGCATCGACTCCCCGCGCAGCTCGGCCACGTGCTCGGCGTGGGCGGCCTGCTTGAGCGCCAGCAGCCGGGAGCGCAGCACCCGCCAGGCCACCTCGCGATTCTGGTGCTGGGAGCGCTCGTTCTGGCAGGTCACCACCACCCCGGTGGGGACGTGGGTGAGCCGGATCGCCGACGACGTCTTGTTGACGTGCTGGCCGCCCGCGCCGCTGCTGCGGTACACGTCCTCACGCACGTCCTTGGGGTCGATGTCGATGTCGACAGCGTCCTCGATCTCCGGGGTCACCTCCACCAGCGCGAAGGAGGTGTGGCGGCGGGCGGCGGAGTCGAAGGGGCTGATGCGCACCAGGCGGTGCACGCCGCGCTCCGACTTGAGCAGCCCGAAGGCGTGCGCACCGGTGATCAGCAGCGTCGCCGACTTGATGCCGGCCTCCTCCCCGGGCGACTGGTCGATGATCTCGACCTGGTACTTCTTCTCCTCGGCCCAGCGCATGTACATGCGCATCAGCATCTCCGCCCAGTCCTGGGAGTCGGTGCCGCCGGCGCCGGCGTGGATGCCGATGATCGCCGGGTTGTCGCTGTACGGGTCGCTGTAGAGGAGCTCCAGCTCGCGGCGATCGAGCTCGCGCTCCAGCGAGTCCAGCTCCGAGGAGACCTCCGCGGTCACCGCCTCGTCGGGCTCCGCCTCCACCATCTGGGCGAGGTCGACAGCGTCGGCGGTGCGCTTCTCGATGGTCGACACCGCCGACACCTCCTCACGGAGCCGGGAGGCCTCCTGGGTCAGCGAGGCGGCGCG